>NZ_AP028032.1:3300000-3444538 GCF_030296935.1 Coprobacter fastidiosus
TTCTACACAATAAGTTCCGCTTCCTTGAAGCAATATGGAGGTGTATTCATCTGTCGCTTTGGTTGCCAGTTCGACAAGAGATTTTCTTATTTCTTCGACAATATGGAGGTTATAATCTTCGTCCCATGTACACCAGTCGGTCATCATGGTTGCTTTTACAGATTCGGATGTCGTAAGCGGTCCGGGAGTTAGTAAAATATAGGGTCTCATAATAATTATTATTTAGAATTGTTGTTATTTAGTTTTTTATTTATAGTGTCGATTACGGACGGAAGTTCTTTGATCGTATCGACCACGAAGTGTGCTCCGGCATCGAGCATACGTTTTCTTACTTCGGCTTTGCGTGTTTCCAGTTCCTGATCCGGCATGTCGGCAACTTCTTTTTCTGTCAGTCCCATTTCGTTACTGCCGAGTATTACACCGACAGTCCACACTTTAGCATTCCGACCTTCCTTAATATCAGCGATAGTATCACCGTATTTCAGAATATAATCGACAGACGGGATATCGAGATCAATCATATTTTGATATATCATATATGGATAAGGGCGTCCGGCAGGCAATCTGTCGGGAGTTACGCAGTTGTCTGTTTTATATCCTTTTGCAGCCGCATTTGGTAATACTACATCCATCATAGCTTGGGTATAACCGGTTGTAGAGCCGATTTTTAGGTCTTGAGATCTGAGATTTTGCAGAGTTTCTATAACACCGGGAATCGGATCTGTATAGTCAGCCAATGAAGCGAAAAGATAACCTTCAAATTTTTTATTCATAGCAATAACATCATCTTCTGTCCATTGCCGGTCATAAACTTTTTCAAAAGCGTCTCCGATACCGTCCATTTTGAAAAGTTCCCGGATATGATCAATTTTAGCCATTCCCATCGGTCGGCGGGCTTGTTCCATACTTATCGTGATTCCAATTTCCTTAAAAGCTTTTAGAAATGCCGCAACAGGAGCAAAACAACCATAATCGACTGCTGTTCCGGCCCAGTCCATAATGATACATTCGATTTTTTTCATAAAACTGTTATTATGTAATTTATTATTTCTTTATTCATTAAATTGTTTGAGATCTTATGATCAGTACATTCTCACTATCGTTCTTTGTAGAATCTGCAGATATCGATTTTTTGTTTTCCGGTAATCTTTCTTTTTTGTACCGTTGTATTATATAGATAGCAGAACCACAGAAAACAATGCAACAAATAATGCCGACATAACCGGACATAAAGTTATAAAATTCGAGCCAGTTGATATCCGGATTTAAAAATTCTTTGAATATTAAGACGAGTACTGTTCCTGTATAGCCGATAAAGTCTAATGTAATGATAAAGAATCCGACATTCCCTTTTATCTTGAAGCAAGCGATAAAGCGGTCGAAAAATATGGTTTGAAAGCTGAGATAAACTGTATAGAGCGAAAGACTTTGGAGAAACAGCCATATGATAGGGGAAATTTGGAGTGAATTGTAGTTGAATGCGATAAAACTGAGTGTTGCAGTTCCGCAAGAAACAAGTCCTAACAAAAAACAAAGCACTTTTATATTACTTTTTATTAATGACATCAATCCAAACATTAAAAGGATTATTACTGTTACGCTTGCATCTACTTTGGCAAAAGCCCACGATGAAAGTCCTGCGGTTTTTATATCCAGAATTTTTACAAGGAAATCTTCTTTTATATCCTGTAAAACTGTAATGAATAAATTGGCAAAAAATAACATGACCAATACGGGCATGAAGTTTTTGAATATATTGATACGGGCTTTTCCGTCTAAGGTTACTCTTTCTGTCCGCTGTTCGATGTCCTCTTTTGTCGGTTGTGGCATACATGTCATTAGCCATCCTAAAACGGATAATAACGGAAATGCGAAAGCTCCGATTAAAGCTGGCATCCAGAATTCTCCGATTCCCAAATTATTCATAACAAATAGTCCGATTGATTTTGCTGTTCCTGAACTGATAGCAATGCTCAGCCCCATAAGGCTGGCCAATAAATCTGTGACTCTACGCCCTTCGAGAAAACTAAAAATAACTCCCCACATGCATCCTAATGAGAGACCGTTGAAAAATAAGGCGAATACGTTGAAAGGGCGAGGTAATGCTCCGAATAATATCAGTGATAATTCGGCCACAGCTACGGATGAAATAATAAATTTCAGTCGGTTTTCTTTTTTTAATTCGGATATTAGCTTGATACCGATTAATTTTGAAATGAGATATCCTGATATTTGAACAATGCTGGTAGCCGTTTTATAATCCATCCCGAAAAAATCGAGTCCGTCAAAAGTTGCGGCCGTAAAAGGTTTACGCAAAGCATATACCAATGAATAAGAAAGAAGAGCAGCACCTCCGGCCCAAAGTATAAATAAGAAGTCAGATAATTTCTTTTTAGAGATGATTGTTGTTTTACTATCGGTAACCATATTGCATTTGTCGATTTTTCGATTTCGACGGCAAATATATGGGCGGTTTATGATACTAAAAATGAATATTTATTATTAATAAAGTTCATGTAAATAGCATTTTATAAAGTAACATTAATGTAATATTAATGCAATGCCGATATAATATGATAGATATTTATTTGCAATATATTTTGTTAAACTGCCTATTGTTTGTATTTATATGAATGATCTATTGGATATATATAAACGTATTGAATATTTACGTAATAAGGGTGTGAAAATGAAAGAGATAGCAGATCATGTCAATATGGCGGCCAGTGTTTTGTCTTCTCTTTATTCGAGTGTTCTTCCGGCTTTTGTAAGTTGTGTTAAAAATGGTATGCCGGAAGAGGACGCTTTAGATTATGCTCTTTCGCAGGTCAATAATGTTTCAAAGAAACGTTTGTTGGGAAATTTGACAGAATTGAAAGAAGCCTTGTTCGAATTAGAGCCTGCAATGAACAACGGACAAAAAGATAATCCCTTTATGAATATGCTGACAGAAGAGATGTTGCGTTCTGCCCAAGATGTGTACAATTATAGCGGTATATATATTAGTTATAGTCTTTCATCATCTTCAGATTCGTTAAAAATAGAGCCCTATCTTATTGCCCCTTCGGAGAATAACGATTATGTAAAGGTTGCTCACATGAGCGCATATAATACGACACATTGGGGGGTAGGTATATTCAGTAACCATCAGAATTCGTATATCATGTTCAATGAACGGGAAACTCCGCAAGTAGCGTTGTTTACGATTTATTTGCAACTGCCTATGTATGAATATCCCCGTATGTTGAAAGGACTGTATCTTTGTTTGGATTATAACCGCAATCCGATAGCGAGACGGATACTTTTTATAAAATATTCGGATAGTACCTGTATGGATGATTTTTTGGAGTTGGAAGGAGAACTCGTTCCTAAGGATAAATTGACGGAAGAACAATTACATTATTATAATTATACTTGTCAAGAGGGAGACTATATTAAAACCTGTACCGTTCCTTCTCCTCAACTTAACGAGAAAGATTTAGAACGGGAGAAAAAAATGTTGAAAATATAGCTGCCTATTTTAAATATTCTTATTTTTGAACAAGTTAATATAAAATAGTTGTCGATGAGTTGTACTGCTTTTAAATTACGATTCGGGGTTATCGGGACGAATTTTGTATCGGACTGGTTATTGGAAGGAGCTGCGGAAGATCCCCGATTTGAAGTGGCGGCTATTTATTCCCGTTCGCAAGATACAGCAAATGCTTTTGCTGAAAAGCACAATATTCCGCACACGCTTATTTCATTGGAAAAGATGGCCTCATCGCCTTTGATAGATGCCGTTTATATTGCGTCGCCTACGGCATTGCATTCTGAACAAGCTATACTTTTTATGGAACATGGCAAGCATGTATTATGTGAGAAACCTTCCGCTTCTAATGTCCGTGAGCTTAGTCGGATGATTGAGACTGCAAAGAAGTATGACGTTGTATTTATGGAGGCCATGAAATCGACATTGATGCCGGGATTTAAAGCCGTTTTGCAGCATTTACCTGAAATAGGGACGGTACGACGTTATTTTGCATCCTATTGTCAGTATTCTTCACGCTATGACAAGTTGAAAGCGGGTGAGGTCATGAATGCCTTCAAACCGGAACTTTCCAATGGTGCAGTGATGGATTTGGGAATCTATACCATTTATCCTCTGGTTGTTTTATGGGGACGACCGCTCGGGATTTCAGCGACCGGGACATTGCTTTCAACCGGTGTGGACGGGCAAGGTGCTGTAAATTTTGAATATGAGGATAAGTGTGCTACGATATTGTATTCTAAAGTTGCAGATTCTCTGCTTCCGTCGGAAATACAGGGTGAAGAGGGGACTATTGTTATTGATAAGATACAATCTCCGGATCGGATTCTTTTGAAGTACCGGAATGGAATCTCTCAAGATATTTCTGTTGCCGACCGGCAAAATGAATATTATTATGAAGTAAAGGAGTTTATCGATTTGGTGCAATCCGGAGATAGAGAGTCTTCTGTTAATTCTCATCTGAATTCATTGATAACTCTTGAAATTATCGATGAGGTACGCCGTCAATTAGGTGTTGTATATCCGGCAGATAAAAATTAATCTTTTGTATAAATACGAGGAGAACCCGGTCATATTATCCGGGTTCTCCTCGTATTATATGTGAGATTAAAGTTTGACGGAAACCGCTTTTCCGTTATAGTTTATCGTTTTCGACTGTGGATTGTTTTCCTCCATTCCGATACCGGACTCGGTAGATGCGAGTACGACCTTGAATGTCCTCTTTTTGAGCATTCCGTTGAAGTTGCCGTTTCTCTGTCCGATTGATAGCGTGGAAGTCGAATCGTCCCATTTGAAATCAATGGTTGAATAATTCCCTTTTTCGTAATTGTAGTTATCTCCTTCGTCTTCGTATAACGTGAAAGTTGCATTTTTACCGGGATAAATGCGGATTTCGAGGGGTGCGTCCTTTTTTTCTTTTGCGTATTGCACTTTAGGTCCGATTGGCAGAATCGATCCTGCTTTTATATAAATAGGCATAATATCGATAGGGGTCTCCTTATTTACAGATTTTCCTCCGGATATTTTTTCATTCGTCCAGAAATCATACCATTCACAGCCTGAAGGAAGGTAAACTTTTATCGATTTGTTTCGGCTGAAGTCGATTTTCACGTCTGCTCCTTTCCCGTCGGTATATTGCGGATCTAAAACAGGAGCAACGAGGATCGATTTTCCGAACAAAAATTCAGTATTGAGATCGTGAGTATGTTTATCTTCTGCGAAATCGGCAAATAAAGGACGCATAAGGGAGGCATCATTTCGGGTTATATCCCATGCCGTAGAATAGATATAAGGCAATAACTTGTAACGAAGGTGGATAAATTTCTCCTGTGCATCGAAAGCCCAAGATCCCCTCTCTCCGAAAAGAAAAATTTCTCGTTGAGTAGAAGTCCCGTGAGATCGCATCATCCCTAAGAATGCGGCGAATTGTGTCCATCGGGTATATAGTTCCTGATAGGCCTGATTTTTGTTTCCTCCCGGATATTGACGAACAGTGAAACCGCCTATGTCGCAGTTCCAATACGGAATACCGGTCATGGAGAAATTCAATCCTGCCGGAATTTGAGCTTTTAAAGCGTTCCAATTTCCGTCTATATCTCCCGACCAGGAGATAGCTCCGGTTCTTTGTTGTCCGGCGAAAGCTGAACGAGTCAAAATAAAAACTCGCTTGTCGCTGCTTGTCTTACGTTGATTTTTATATACACCTTCAACAGAGACTAAAGGAAACGCATTATAGTAATTTCGGTATGACCCTAAATAGCAAGCCGAATCGAGATGAGTTTCGTTTTTGTCTTGGTATTCCGGTTCTGTTGCATCGAGCCACCAGCCGTCCATTCCGATAGAGAACATATTTTTATTGAAATACCTCCAATAGATGTCCCGGGCTTCGGGATTGAATGCGTCATATACCCGAACTCCGTTATTCGTGGGGAATGTCTCAAAATCGAATAACATATTTCTGGATTTTAATTCTTTGTAGATATCGGTTGTCGGACCGAAAGAAGGCCAGATAGATATAATTAATCGGGCGTTCATGTCGTGTATCTGAGAAATCATCTTTTGTGGATTCGAAAACTCCGGGTTATCGAAAGCTACAGCGTTCCAATGTTTATTATCGTTGCTCCAATATCTCCAATCCTGAATAATCCCGTCGATAGGGACTTGCAAGTCTCGGTATTTCTTTAGTATTTCGACAATCTGTTTTTGAGAAACATATCGTTCCCGGCTTTGCCAAAATCCGAATCCGCTTTCGGGCAACATAGGAACTTTTCCGGTCAGTTGACGCATTGCTTTAACAACTCCGTCTGTGTTTTTTCCGTACATGAAATAGTAATCGCTGCAAGTTCCCAAGTCAGAATCAAAGACCGTTTCTTCAGGTGAGTCGCTGAAGCGGGTAGGGGAGTAATTATCCAGATAGACACCATATCCTTTAATAGACTGGAAGAACGGGATACAGATCACCGTGTTCCTTTGACGTAATAATTCTTTTTGATTCCGTTGGTTCAGTTTTCCGTTTTGTATCTGTCCCAATCCGTAGATCGGTTCATTTGTATCGAGATTAAACGTTTGTTTTACTTGGTAAGAATCTTTGTTCAGATCTTTACGGGGAGAGAATTGTGTATTTTTGTCTTTTAGGAGTATGTTCCCTTTAGAGTCCTTAAAAATGATCTCACCGGTATTGCTATCGACGGTAACGTCTATTTCCTTACTTTTTATAGAATAACTGTTTTCAGATTTGTTTCTGGTTAATTTTACTTTTTCGGGTTTTTGCAAGACGACCAAAGATTCTTTTAGAGGAGTTTTGTTTTGTGGATATTTTAATATCCTGACAGTAGTCGGAGAATAAAACGTTATTTCCGTGCAAACTCCTTTTACAAAAATTCTGTCCGGTTGTTTTGTTGCTGATGCGAGCGAACTTCCCGTAAATAAAAGAGTGAGCAAGACTAAAAATCGATTTTTTACATTTTTCATGAGCATAGTGTATTAGTGTGTATATTGAATTAGTGTTTAATGTATTGTCAGATTGTCGGATATAAAAAATGTTCTTGTATTTTTCTGATTTGTTTGATCGTAAATTTCATTTTTTATATCAATAAAGATATAAAATGTTAACTATTAAACCTTATTTATTTCTTATTATTTAACATTTTAGCGTTTAAAATTGGGGTAAAGTAATGAATAAAAAACAAGGATATTCCCGATTTGAGAATATCCTTGCTAATCGATTAGGAAATATTTATTTATATTCTTCCCATGCTTTTATTTCCAGTTCTTCTATCGGTGTCGTACAGAATGCGGTAATGAAAGCAGATGCGAGGCGAGAATTGGTTACCAGAGGAATATTCAGGTCTATTGCAGCCCTTCGTATTTTATAACCGTTATCCAACTCTCCTGCGGTCAGATTTTTAGGAATGTTGACCACCATATCTATTTTTTTCTCGTGTAGCAGATTGAGAGCTTGAGGATAACCTTCTTCACCCGGCCATGCTACTCGGATAGAGGGAATATTATTTTCCGCCAGCATGGTATGTGTTCCTCCTGTTGCAAAGAGTTTATATCCGTTTTTATGTAAAAGCTCGGCTGCAGCAAGCATGTCTACTTTCTGTTTTGCCGTTCCGGTCGAAAGCAGAATACTTTGTTGTGGAATCTTATATCCGACCGAAAGCATTGATTTAAGAATCGCATCGTTCGTGTCATTTCCAAGACAACCCACTTCTCCGGTACTTACCATGTCTACACCCAGAACAGGATCGGCTTTTTGTAATCGGGAGAATGAAAATTGAGAAGCCTTAATCCCGACATAATCGATGTCGAATAATGTTTTATGAGGTTTTTCGACCTTTTTACCTAACATGATTTGTGTCGCCAAATCGATAAAATTAATCTTCAAAACTTTGCTGATAAACGGAAAACTTCGCGATGCACGTAAATTACATTCGATAACTTTGATTGCATTGCCTTTGGCAAGAAATTGAATATTGAAAGGTCCTGATATCTGTAATTCTTTTGCGATCAGTTTAGAAATACGTTTTACCCGGCGGATAGTCTCCATATACAATTTTTGCGGAGGGAACTGTATGGTGGCATCTCCTGAATGTACACCCGCAAATTCTATATGTTCGCTGATAGCATATGCGATAATTTCACCTTTATCTGCTACGGCATCCATTTCTACCTCTTTTGCGTGTTCGATAAATTGGCTCACTACTACCGGATGCTTTTGAGATACGTTAGCAGCTAATTTTAGAAAGCGCTCCAGTTCATCATTGTTTGAACATACATTCATTGCAGCTCCCGACAATACATAGGATGGACGAACCAGCACCGGGAAACCCACCTCATCGACAAATTGATGAATGTCTTTCATCGAGGTGAGTTCTCTCCATCTGGGCTGGTCTATCCCCAAGCGGTCACACATTGCCGAGAATTTGTTCCGGTCTTCGGCATTGTCGATACTTTTTGCCGATGTTCCCAAAATATTGACGCCTTGAGCATCGAGTTTCAAAGCAAGATTATTCGGAATTTGACCTCCAGTAGAGACGATAACGCCATGTGGCGATTCCAGTTCGAGAATATCCATTACCCGTTCGAATGTCAGTTCATCGAAATATAGCCGGTCGCACATGTCATAGTCGGTCGATACGGTTTCCGGATTATAGTTGATCATAACACTGCGCCACCCTTCTTTACGGATCGTATTAAGGGCATTTACACCGCACCAGTCGAATTCTACCGAACTGCCGATACGGTAAGCTCCTGACCCTAATACAACGACTGAACGGTGGTCACCAAGATAATGGACGTCATTTGCCGTACCGTTATAAGTCAGATACAGATAGTTGGTCTGCGCCGGATATTCGGCAGCCAAAGTATCTATCTGTTTTACTACCGGTACGATGCCTTTTTCTTTTCGGAACTTCCGTACTTCAAGCAGATGTCGGTCTATATCTCCTTGATCTTTAAAAAGAGCCCGAGCAATCTGGAAATCGGAGAACCCTTGTTTTTTTGCTGTTTTCAGTAGTTCTAACGGTAAAGCTTCCAGAGAAGAAAAAGTTTCGATCTCTTTTGCCGTGTGAATGATATTATTTAATTTTTCCAGAAACCATTTGTCTATTTTTGTCAATTCATGTATCTGATTCACCGTATAGCCTTTTTGTAGGGCTTTGCTGATAACGAAAATTCGTTTGTCGGTAGGTTCTCGCAACGCTTTATCTATATCCTGTATAACTAGTTCTTTATTTTCGACAAAACCATGCATACCTTGCCCGATCATTCGAAGCCCCTTTTGTATAGACTCTTCAAATGTGCGTCCGATAGCCATAACTTCTCCTACCGATTTCATACTACTGCCCAGTTCGCGATCGACGCCGTGGAATTTTCCTAAATCCCAGCGAGGTATTTTGCAAACAACATAATCGAGAGCGGGTTCAAAAAATGCCGAAGTTGTTTGTGTAACCGAGTTTTTCAGATCAAAAAGTCCGTAGCCTAATCCTAATTTTGCTGCGACGAATGCTAGCGGATATCCTGTCGCTTTTGATGCGAGGGCAGATGAACGGCTCAGTCGGGCATTTACTTCAATAACTCTGTAGTCTTCCGAATTCGGGTCTAATGCATATTGTACATTACATTCACCGACAATTCCGATATGGCGTATAATGCGGATTGCCAGTTCCCGAAGTTTGTGGTATTCGCTGTTTGTCAGTGTTTGAGAAGGTGCAATTACAATACTTTCACCTGTATGGATGCCTAACGGATCGAAATTTTCCATATTGCATACCGTGATACAGTTGTCGAATCGATCGCGGACAACTTCATATTCTACTTCTTTCCAGCCTTTTAAAGACTTTTCGACTAATACTTGCGGAGAGAAAGAAAATGCTTTTTCTGCCAGTTTGTTCAATTCCTCCTCATTATCGCAAAATCCGCTTCCTAACCCTCCTAAAGCGTAGGCGGCACGAATGATTACCGGATATCCGAGTCGTTTTGCAGCAATGCGAGCGTCTTCGATGTTTTCTACAGCTTCGCTTTGAATGGTTTTAACCTGTATTTCATCCAGTTTTTTGACAAAAAGTTCCCGATCTTCAGTGTCCATGATTGCTTGTACGGGAGTACCTAATACCTGAAGGTTATATTTCTCGAGTATTCCTTTTTTATAAAGTTCTACCCCGCAATTCAAGGCCGTTTGCCCTCCGAAGGAAAGTAAGATACCGTCGGGATGTTCTTTTTTGATTACTTTTTCTACGAAAAACGGAGTTACGGGAAGGTAATAAATATGATCGGCTACCCCTTCCGAAGTTTGTACTGTGGCGATGTTCGGGTTGATTAATACGGTTTCTATACCTTCTTCCCGAAGAGCTTTCAGGGCTTGAGAACCGGAGTAATCAAATTCTCCGGCTTCCCCGATTTTTAAAGCTCCTGAACCTAATAATAAAACTTTCTTTATTGTACTCATAATGGCGGACAAGATTATATCATTTCTATAAATCGGTCGAATAAAAATTCTGTGTCAGTAGGACCGCTGGCGGCTTCAGGATGAAATTGTACGGAGAAAAAAGGTTTATTCTTGTGTTGAATACCTTCGTTTGTACCATCGTTCATATTGACGAACAAAGGTGTCCATTCATCGCTTAATGTATTATTGTCGACTGCAAAACCGTGGTTTTGCGAAGTGATAAAACATTTTTCTGTACCGACTAAGCGTACCGGCTGATTATGACTTCTGTGTCCGTACTTCAGTTTATAAGTATTAGCTCCTCCGGCTTTGGCGAGCAATTGGTTACCCATGCAAATTCCGAAAATCGGTTTTTCTTTTTTCATAGCTTCCCGAATGTGTTTTACCGTAATTCCACAAGTATCGGGATCACCCGGTCCGTTGGAGATGAACAATCCGTCATATTCTATTGCATTGAAATCGTAGTCCCAAGGAACACGGATAACGGTAACATCTCGTTTTAGAAGACATCGTATAATATTATGTTTTACACCGCAATCTACTAATACGATACGTTTCTTCCCGTTTCCATAAGTAATTATCTCGGTCGTACTTACTCGTGCGACTTGATTGATTTTGTTCGGATCGATGAAATCGATTTCATTCTCGTCTGAGAAAACGATTTTGCCTTTCATACTTCCTTTTTCGCGCAACAGTTTGGTAAGTTCACGAGTATCGATCCCGGTAATTCCTGTGATTTTTTCTTGTTTCAGCCATTCGCCCAAACTCTCTGTCGCGTTCCAGTGGCTATAATTTTCAGAATAATCCGATACGATTATTCCGTCGGCATGTATCTTTTCAGATTCGAGAAAAGTTGAGAGTTTCCCTGAAAACGATCGTGCCGGAACACCATAGTTGCCTATGAGCGGATAAGTGAGCACCATTATTTGTCCGGAATAGGATGGATCGGTCAGACTTTCCGGATAACCGGACATTGCAGTGTTAAAAACGACTTCTCCGGCTGTCGGCCTTTCGTATCCGAAAGAGATTCCGGAAAATTTGCTTCCGTCGTCCAGTATTAGTGAAACATTTTTTTGTTTTTGCATTTTGAACTTTATAAATTCTATATTAAAATTCCTGTTCTACATAGTTAATAAAAGCCTCGTTTACCAGTTTCATTCCTCCCGGAGTAGGATAATCTCCAGAAAAGTACCAGTCTCCGGGGTGGTCGGGACAAGATGAGTGCAGACCTTCTAATGTTTGATAAACAATTTGCACTTCAGCTTTTGTGTCTGAAGGAGTAAGCAGTTCCGCTATCTTTCCTGAAATTTCATTAGCGGTAAAAGGCGCGTATATTTCTTTCACGTGATTGACCATTTCGGTTTTGGGTAAATTACGCTGGGCAATACATTTTTGATATACGTCGGCTATTAACTGTTTCATATTTCGTTCTTTCAATAAAGCTATCGCTGCTCTGAAAGCGATAAACTCTTTCATTCGAGACATATCTATACCGTAGTAATCAGGATATCTTACTTGTGGAGAAGATGATACGATAATGATTTTTTTAGGATGCAGCCGATCTAATATGCCTATAATACTTTGTTTGAGAGTAGTTCCTCTGACGATACTGTCATCTATGACGACCAGATTGTCTGAATAAGGCTCTACACTGCCGTATGTGATATCGTATACATGTGCGGCGAGATCGTTCCGGGTATTTCCCTCGGCGATGAATGTGCGGAGTTTTATATCCTTAATAACAGCTTTTTCGAATCGGATGCGCATCGATAATATGTGTTCGAGTTCCTGTTCCGACACTCCGTTTTTTAACGTTGTAAGATATCTCTTTTTTAGTTGGTTCAGGTACACTTCGAAGCCTTCCAGCATGCCGTAGAATGCAACTTCCGCAGTATTGGGGATGAAAGAAAAGACCGTGTGATCTACGTCGTTTTTTATTGCATCGAGTAACGGTTTTACCAGATTTTTTCCTAATTGCTTGCGTTCCTGGTAAATATCTTTGTCGCTGCCGCGAGAAAAATATATTCTTTCAAAGCTACAGGCATTGTTCTTTTTAGGAGAGTTGATTTGTTCCGTACGGATATTCCCTTTTTTATTTACGAATAAAGCCTGTCCCGGAAGCAATTCTTTTATAGAATCGCTTGACAGGTTAAAGGCTGTTTGTATGACCGGACGTTCCGATGCCAGTACTACGACTTCGTCATCGGCATACCAAAATGCCGGACGAATGCCCCACGGATCACGAATCGAAAAACATTCTCCGCTTCCCGTAATGCCGCAGATCACATATCCGCCATCCCATCCGGGGGTAGTCTTTTTCAGAACGTTTGCCAGATCGATCTGATCTTCTATGGCATACGTAATATCCATTCCTTCCAGGCCTTCGTTTTCACATTTTGCATATAATCTTTCGACCTCTCGGTCGAGTCTGTGTCCTACCTCTTCCAACATGATATATGTGTCGGCATATTTCCGGGGATGCTGTCCTTTAGCCGTAATTTTTTCGAATATCTCATCGACATTGGTCAGATTGAAATTACCGCACAAACTCAGATTTTTTGCTCTCCAGTTATTGCGTCTTAAAAAAGGATGTATATATGAAATCCCCGATTTTCCTGTCGTACTGTAACGGAGATGTCCCATATAGATTTCTCCGGCAAAGGGCAATACCTGTTCGGCATATTCAGCGTTGTGCAACTGTGTCTCTGTCAGAGATACGTAATTAGAATGTACGGCCTCGAATATTTCGGTAATGGCGCTTGTTCCCAAAGCTCTTTCCCTGAACATGTATTCTTCTCCCGGATTGGCTTGGAGTTTTACGCAGGCCAATCCAGCGCCTTCTTGTCCTCGGTTGTGTTGTTTCTCCATAAGCAAATAAAGCTTATTGAGTCCGTACATCCATGTCCCGTATTTTTTTTCGTAATATTCGAGCGGTTTTAGCAAACGTATCATTGCTACTCCGCATTCATGTTTTAATTCTTCCATCTCTTTTTAGAATCATTTTTATTCTACGGTTACCGATTTTGCGAGATTCCTCGGCTGATCTACATCTTTCCCTTTGCAAATGGCAATATGGTATGCCAGTAATTGAAGAGGAATTGTCGTGATTAACGGATCGAGGCACGGTATTGTTTTCGGTAATTCGATACAAAAATCGGCAATATTTTTAATAGTTGTATCACCTTCTGTCACAAGGGCTATTACTTTCCCTTTTCGAGCTTTTATTTCTTGTATATTGCTGATTATTTTTTCATATTGGTTATTGTGCGTCGCTACGACTACAACCGGCATTTCGGTATCTATCAGGGCAATTGGTCCGTGTTTCATTTCTGCTGCCGGATAACCCTCTGCGTGGATGTATGATATTTCTTTTAATTTGAGAGCTCCTTCTAAAGCGACCGGATAATTAAATCCTCTGCCTAAGTAGATAAAATTATGTGCATAGGTAAATATTTGTGAAAGATTGGCTATGCTGTCGTTTTTTTCGAGAACCTTTTTCATCTTTTCGGGTATTGTGCTCAGCTCATGTACTACTTGTCGAAATTCTTCATTACCGATACTGTTCTTTTCTCGTGCCAAAGTAAGAGCCAACATTGTGAGAACTGTAACTTGACCGGTAAATGCTTTTGTAGAAGCAACACCAATTTCCGGTCCTACGTGTATGTACGATCCGGTATGCGTAGCTCTCGGGATAGAAGATCCGACAGCATTGCATATTCCGTATATAAATGCTCCTTTATTTTTAGCTTCTTCGACTGCAGCTAATGTATCTGCTGTTTCTCCCGATTGGGAAATAGCAATAACGACGTCACCAGGATTGATGACGGGATTTCGATACCGGAATTCGGAAGCGTATTCGACTTCTACTGGGAAACGGCAAAATTTTTCGATGAGATATTTCCCGATAAGAGCGGCATGCCAAGATGTACCGCATGCTACGATAATAAATCTTTTTGCATGAAGCAGTTTTTCTTTATGATCGATAATGGCGGATAGTGCAATATCAGTCCCTTCTATGTTAATGCGTCCTCGCATGCAATCGTGAATACAGTCGGGCTGTTCGAATATCTCTTTAAGCATAAAGTGGGGATAACCTCCTTTTTCGAGTTGTCCGAGGTTTAATTCTATAGTATTGATTGTCGGGTTTACGGCAATATTATCTTGAGTTACGATCTTCAATTCTTGTCCGCGGTGTATTACAGCGATCTCTCCGTCTTCTAAATATACAACTTTATCGGTGTATTCTACAATGGGAGTAGCATCTGATGCGATAAAATATTCATCTTTTCCTATTCCTATCACCAACGGACTGCTTTTTCTCGCTACGATGATTTCGTCGGGATTATTTCGATTTAAGATGGCGATGGCGTATGCTCCGATGACTTCATGTAAAGCAAGCTGTACCGAAGTCAGTAAGTCGAGGTTATGGGATACTTTGATATATTCAATTAATTGTACCAGAACTTCTGTATCGGTGCTGCTTTTGAATGTATATCCTTTTTCCTGTAATTTCTCTTTAAGGACTGCATAATTCTCAATGATACCGTTATGTATTATAGCCAGATTTTCAGATTCCGAATAATGAGGATGTGCATTCGCTTGACATGGCTCTCCGTGGGTAGCCCAGCGTGTGTGCGCTATTCCTATAGTTCCACTAATATCTTTTTGAGCGGCAAAAACTTCCAAGTCTGAAACTTTCCCTTTTGTCTTATAAACATTTAATTGTTGATTATCGCTGATGAGTGCTACACCTGCACTGTCATAACCTCTGTACTCCAGCCTTTTCAAAGCTTTGATAAGAATTGGGTATGCGTTTTGAGCTCCAATATATCCTACAATTCCACACATAAATGATTGGGTTAATTTATTTCGGCACAAAGATAATTATATAAAATGACATTTTGATCTTTTATATATAAAATAATGAGCAAAAAGATACTTAAAATGAAATATGTATTTTAAAAAGTTAATTTGTAATTCTGAATAGAAGAAATAAGTTATCTTACTATTTCGTTTCTGAATTCTCCTCTTTTTCATAATTTGTTATTTGTGGATTGTGTGATATTTTAATCTGTAAGATCAAATTTTTTTTAGATTAATAATGTCGAAATCATAAAAAAGAAAAGAATAGAATTTATTAATTTTGTTATTTCTATTTCCTGCGAAATCTATTCTTGCAATTATCTGTTTTCTTGAATAATTTTATTCATAATCCTTTTCAATTTTTTTGTGATCAAGAAATAATATCTTATAATTATTCCATTTTGTGTGCATATAAGTAATATTTCGTAATAAATATGGTAAATGAATATCCGATTTATAATATTTCGTTTTTAAAATAGAAAAAAGTTCACATTCTTAGTAGTTATTTTTCAAAACGATATATATTTGCGAATAAATAAAGCAAAAAAGATTGTATTGTTTATTTATATTGTCAAAATGATATATTATGTATCGAGTTGGATTTACTAAAATGCAAGGTGCAGGGAATGATTATATATATGTGAATACATCGGTTTTTCCGATTAGAAATCCTGAAAAATTGGCAATAAAATGGAGCAAATACCACACAGGTATAGGCAGTGACGGGTTGGTGTTGATCGGCAATTCGTATAAGGCAGATTTTAGTATGCGCATTTTTAATGCAGATGGTTCGGAGGCTAAAATGTGCGGGAACGCATCTCGGTGTGTGGGAAAATACTTGTATGACAATCATTTGACAGATAAAACGGAGCTTTTGCTTGATACTTTATCGGGCATAAAATTACTTAAATTGCAGGTTGTTGACGGAAAGGTAACTTATGTCACGGTAGATATGGGTATTCCGGAGTCAATTTATATTATGTCTGAGGGATATGCTGGTTGCATGATTGATATGCCGATAATGGTAGGGAAAAAGTCCTTTAAAGCGACGGCAATATCTATGGGGAATCCTCATTTGGTGATTTTTGTTGATGATGTCGATCGAATCGAATTAGAAAAAGTGGGGTCTATGTTGGAAAATAATCCTTTGTTTCCCGATCGGATCAATGTGGAGTTTGCTCAAGTGAAAAATAAAAATTCTATTAGAATGAGGGTCTGGGAGAGGGGGTCGGGAATTACTCAGGCTTGTGGAACGGGTGCTTGTGCAACGGCAGTGGCAGGTTTTATGACAGGACGTACAGAACGAATTTCTTCCGTAAATATGGATGGCGGAGTGTTGACGATATGTTGGGATGGAGAGACCGATCATGTTTTAATGACCGGAGATGCCGTAAAAGTTTTTGACGGAGAAGTAGAAATAGATTAATTTTTTTAATGCAGAAAGAATATGGCGCTCGTAAATGAACATTTTCTGAAACTTCCGGATAGTTATTTATTTTCGGATATAGCTAAGAAAATAAATACTTTTAAGGTAACCCACCCGAAAGATAAGGTGATCTCTTTGGGGATAGGGGACGTTACACGACCTTTGCCGAAAGCTGTAATCGAAGCTATGCATAAAGCAGTAGATGAAATGGCGGTTAGGGATACATTCAGAGGATATGGTCCTGAACAGGGATACAGTTTCCTGATTGATGCAGTCATAAAAAATGACTTTGTTCCTAAAGGAATCCATTTTGAACCAGGGGAGATATTTATTAATGACGGAGCAAAAAGCGATACTGGAAACATTGGAGATATTTTGCGGCATGATAATAGTATCGGAGTAACTGATCCTATATATCCGGTATATATAGATTCTAATGTGATGTGTGGGAGGGCCGGAACGTTAGAAAATGGAAAATGGAGTAATGTGACTTATATCCCTTGTCGGAGCGAGAACGGTTTTATTCCCGAAATACCGGAGAATCGTATCGATATTCTTTATCTCTGTTATCCGAATAACCCTACTGGTACGGCACTTTCGAAACAAGAATTGAAAAAATGGGTGAATTATGCTTTGTCTAATGATACGTTGATTCTTTTTGATGCTGCTTATGAGGCTTATATACAGGATTCGGATGTTCCGCATTCTATATATGAAATTAAAGGTGCGAAAAAATGTGCTATCGAATTCCGTAGTTTTTCTAAGACAGCAGGATTTACAGGTGTCCGTTGCGGGTATACGGTCGTACCGAAAGAGGTAAGTGCCGCTACTCTTACTGGAGAACGGATTCCTTTGAATCGATTATGGAATCGAAGACAATGTACAAAATTTAATGGAACGTCCTATATTACCCAACGGGCAGCTGAAGCTGTCTATTCTGCCGAAGGACAGATGCAGGTAAAAGAGATTATTCAGTATTATATGACGAATGCTCGTATTATGAAAACCGGACTTTCCGAAACGGGTTTGGAAGTATATGGCGGGGAGAATGCTCCGTATTTATGGGTAAAAGCACCGGACGGTCTTTCTTCATGGAAATTTTTTGAGAGAATGTTGTATGAAGCGAACGTTGTCTGTACTCCGGGAGTAGGTTTCGGCCCATCTGGAGAAGGATATGCCCGTTTAACGGCATTCGGTGATCGGGATGACTGCATGGAGGCTATGTTCCGGCTAAAAAAATGGTTGCGTTGATTTATTAATTTGTAAAAACAATCAAACAATAGGTATTATGTCAACATTGAGATTTAGAGTTGTAGAAACCGCTTTTACTAAAAAAGCGGTGGATGTCGCAGTTCCGGATGAGAGACCTTCGGAATATTTCGGTAAATATGTGTTTAACCGGGCGAAGATGTTTAAATATCTTCCGGAAAAGACATATCGGAAATTGGTCGATGCAATCGACAATGGTACTCCCCTTGATCGTGAAATTGCCGATTCTGTGGCAGAAGGAATGAAAAAATGGGCTATCGAGATGGGGGCTACTCATTATACTCATTGGTTTCATCCTTTAACCGAAGGTACTGCGGAGAAGCATGATGCTTTTGTGGAGCATGACGGTAAGGGCGGTGTTGTAGAAGAATTTTCCGGAAAATTATTGATTCAGCAAGAACCGGATGCTTCGAGTTTCCCGAATGGAGGTATTCGTAATACGTTTGAGGCTCGCGGATATTCGGCTTGGGATCCTTCATCGCCTGCTTTTATTGTAGATGATACACTTTGTATTCCTACTATTTTTATAGCTTATACCGGAGAATCGTTGGACTATAAAGCTCCTTTGTTGAAAGCCTTGGATAGTGTCAATAAAGCGGCCGTAGATGTATGTCATTACTTCGACCATAATGTAAAAAAGGTCTTTGCATATTTGGGTTGGGAACAGGAATATTTTTTGGTTGATGAAGGCTTGTATGCCGCTCGTCCAGATTTATTGCTTACAGGACGTACGCTTATGGGGCATGAAAGTTCGAAAAACCAACAGTTGGAAGATCATTATTTCGGGGCTATTCCTACACGTGTAGCAGCTTTTATGAAAGATCTCGAGATAGAGAGTCTGAAGTTGGGTATTCCGGTGAAAACTCGACATAACGAGGTCGCTCCCAATCAATTTGAATTAGCTCCTATATTTGAAGAGTGTAATCTTGCAAATGACCATAATTTATTGATTATGGCTTTGATGCGGAAAATTTCTCGTCGGCACGGATTTCGAGTTTTGCTTCATGAGAAACCATTTAAAGGTGTAAACGGATCGGGCAAGCATAATAACTGGTCTTTAGGAACTGATACCGGGGTTTTATTGATGGCTCCCGGAAAAACGGCAGAGGACAATTTGCGTTTTGTGACGTTTATTGTAAATGTTTTGATGGCGGTTTATCGTCATAACGGATTGTTAAAAGCCAGTATCTCTTCTGCTACCAATGCCCATCGTTTGGGTGCGAATGAAGCTCCTCCTGCTATTATTTCGAGTTTTTTGGGGACGCAATTGACTCAAGTACTCGATCATCTTGAAGAGAGTTCTAATGATGAATTGATTGCGTTGAGCGGGAAACACGGGATGAAGTTGGACATTCCTCAAATTCCGGAATTGTTGATTGATAATACCGACCGTAATCGGACTTCGCCTTTTGCTTTTACAGGAAATCGTTTTGAGTTCCGTGCTGTAGGCTCTGAGGCGAATTGTGCTTCAGCTATGATTGCTTTGAATACGGCTGTTGCAGAGCAATTGATAGAGTTCAAATCTGAAGTAGATGCCTTGATAGCGAAAGGTGAACCGAAAGTCTCTGCTATTTTAGATGTCGTGCGTAAATATATAAAAGAGAGTAAACCGATTCATTTTGACGGTAACGGTTATAGTGAGGAATGGAAAGCCGAGGCTCTGAAAAGAGGTCTGGATTGTGAGACCAGCGTTCCGGTTATTTTCGATAATTATCTAAAGGAGGAATCCGTTAAAATGTTCGAATCTACCGGAGTAATGACCCGTAAAGAATTGGAAGCCCGTAATGAAGTGAAATGGGAAACTTATACTAAAAAGATACAGATCGAGGCGCGTGTGTTGGGAGATCTCGCCATGAATCATATTATTCCTATTTCGACGAAATATCAATCTGAACTTATCGATAATGTTTACAAAATAAGAAGTCTTTTTTCTGAAGATAAAGCCGTTTTATTGTGTGGTAAGGATTTGGATATTATCGAGGAAATCGGACATCGGGAATTAGCGATAAAAGAGAAAGTCGAAGAGATGATCGAAGCACGTAAAAAGGCTAATAAAATTGCCGATGAAAGAGAAAAGGCGATAGCATACCATGATACGGTAGCACCCAAGTTTGATGAAATCCGTTATCATATCGATAAACTTGAACTGATCGTGGATGACCAAATGTGGACTTTGCCGAAATATCGGGAGTTGCTTTTTATTCGTTAGAAAAAATAAGGATGTTTAATTTATTGGAGATGCCTTTCGGAAGAGGTATTTCTTATAGGATTAAAATAAATGAAAAAGAAACGGTCGAAAATAATCTCTTTCCGACCGTTTCTTTTCTATATAGACGGATTTTATCTCCGTTTATTTTTTTGTTGTTGTCTCAAAGCTGCTTGTTGTTGTCGTTGAGCCTCTTCCAGACGAGCCATAAATCCTGATTTCTTGCGAGGTTTTTTCTGATTTTCTTTAAGTTGCGCAAGAACTTTTTCTTCATTGATACATTTACGGAATATGTAGGTCTGGATAATTGTGATCAATGTAGAAACAAAATAATAGTAACTCAACCCTGAAGCGTAGTTATTGAAAATGAACAAGAACATTAAGGGCATGAGATACATCATGACTTTCATACCCGGCATTTGCTGGCTTCCGCCGGTATTGTCCATATTGATCTTTGTATATAAAATATTCGTAATAGTCATTAACAGACAGAACAAACTGATATGATTTCCGAAATACGGAGTAATCAAGGGTATATAGGCATCCCAACTGAATATGGCATCATAAGATGATAAATCTTGAGCCCAAAGGAATGATTGTTGTCTTAATTCGATAGATGAAGGGAAGAATGCAAACATCGCTAATAGAATCGGCATCTGCAATAACATAGGCAAACATCCGCTCATCGGATTGATTCCTGCTTTGCTGTACAAGTCCATTGTCGCTCTTTGACGATCTATAGCTTTGTCTTGTCCCGGATATTTGGCGTTTATTTCTTCGATCTGAGGACGCAATACCCGCATACGGGCGCTGGACATGTAGGATTTAAATGTAAGCGGAGCTAAGAATATTTTGATGATGATTGTCATCAATAGAATGATGATTCCGTAATTTGCAATATATTTTCCTAAGAAAGTAAATATGGGTATGATTATCCATGTGTTGATCCATCGGAAAAATTTAAATCCCAGCGGTACAAGTTTATCCAGATCGAGGGCTTTGTCATCATCGACGCCTTTGTCATAGCTGTGTAATAGAGGATAAAGGTTCGGTCCTAAATAAAAACGAAATCCCGGTCCGTTATTATCCGCCGGATTATAATCCACTGTCGTTTCTGTATGGAAGTTTTTCAAATATGCCGGATCATTATTCATCCCTGAACGAATGAGAGCACCATTGAATTTTCCGTCAGGTATCAAAGCTGATGAGAAAAACTGATTCTTATATCCGATCCATTTAAGTCCTAACGAAATGGTCTCCTGTTCATCTTTAGATTCACTCAAATGGTCGACGTCCGAACCTACGAATTTATAATATAATGCACTATTTCTTTCTTCGAACATGCGCCCTTTTTCCTGGCTGCGCAGGTTCTGATTCCAGAATAAATCCAGACTTGCCGTATTACCGGGAAGAATAGTTTCCATTCCTTTTTGGCGGATATCCATTTTGACCATATAGCTGTTTTCTGGTAAAGTATAGACAAGATCAAAGAATTTGCCATTACCGAAATCGAGCCGCATCGTTACAGATTTTCCGTCTTTTCCTGCAATAGGTTTAAAGAAAAGATCGGTCGTGTTTACAATACGCCCTCCGGTCTTGAAAATAAATCCGTATTCGTTATCCTTTTCGTCGAAAAGAGTAAGAGGCAGCGAGTCATGAGTCTTGTATTTATTTAAAGTAGCTTCGGTCAAAGCTCCTCCTTTACTTGAGAATGAGAGAGATACAAGATCATTTTTCAGATTTATTTTTTCATTTTCTCCTGTCGTAAAGTCCGAAAAGATTCCGAACGCTTCTTTCATTTGTACTTGACGAAGAGAATCCTCGTTTAGAACGGTGATAGTCGAATCTGCATTACCGGCTACCATTTGGCTTTGTTGTATCTCTTCCAGTTTTTTCTGTTCAACCTGAGCAATGGAGTCGTTTCTGCGTTGAAGTTCTTGCAATTGTTCGGGTGTAGGTTTTGTAAACCACGAATAGCCGAAAAGAACGGCAGCGATAAGAACAAAACCAATAATCGTATTTTTATCCATATATATGTATGATCGTTTTTATTCTTTTCCGGTTTCCGGATTATTTCTTGTTTTTAATGACAGCTTTAATAAAATCTATGAAGAGAGGATTAGGACGTAATACCGTACTGTTATATTCAGGATGGTATTGTACTCCTATAAACCATGAAAGAGAAGGTATTTCTACAACCTCTACAAGGTGTGTTTCCGGGTTTTCTCCAACACATTTCATCCCTGCCGCTTCAAATTCAGCACGATAATCACTGTTAAACTCGAAACGGTGACGGTGACGTTCTTTAATATGAGTCGATTGATAGGCTTTGGCAGTTTTCGAATCCGGATCAAGTACGCAATCATATTCGCCTAAACGCATGGTCCCGCCCATATTAGAAACGCTTTTTTGGCTTTCCATCAAATCGATTACGTTATGTTTGGTACTTACTTCCATCTCTGTCGAGTTGGCATCGGCATAGCCCAGTACGTTTCTGGCAAATTCGATTACCATACATTGCATGCCTAAACAAATACCGAATGTCGGTACATCATGTTCGCGGGCATATTTTATAGCGGTGAATTTACCTTCGATACCTCTTTGTCCGAATCCCGGAGCGATGAGAAGCCCGTCCATAGAACCGAGCAATTCTTCAACGTTGGACTCGTTTAATTTTTCCGAATGAATAAGTTGCAGATCCAATTTACGGTCGTTGTATGTTGCTGCTTGAAATAAAGCTTCGTCGATCGATTTGTATGCGTCTTGCAATTCAACATATTTCCCGACCAATCCGATGCGAACGCTTTCTTTAGCATTCTTCACGCGGGCAAGAAATTCTTTCCACGGTTTCAGCTCGGGGGTCGATCCGACAGGCATGCCGGTCTTGGTCAGTACTATTTCATCCAGTTTTTGTTGTTGCATTTTTAATGGAACTTCATAAATAGAAGGTACGTCGATAGACTGTATGACAGCTTCCGGTGCTACATTACAGAATAATGCTACTTTACGACGAATCTCATTGCTTAGTTCGTGTTCTGTTCGTAAAACCAGAATATCCGGTTGTATCCCTACTTCCTGTAACTGCTTTACAGAATGTTGAGTTGGTTTTGTCTTTACCTCTTTTGCCGCAGCAATAAAAGGAACGTAAGTCAAATGGATGCAAAGACAGCTTTTACCGAGTTCCCATTTTAGTTGGCGGACACTTTCAAGAAAAGGAAGAGATTCTATATCTCCGACAGTACCGCCGATTTCGGTGATAACGAAATCGAATTCGTTCTTAGTTCCCAGTAATTTTACGTTTCTCTTTATCTCATCGGTAATATGCGGTATGATTTGTACCGTTTTACCTAAATAATCACCGCGTCTTTCTTTATTAATTACATTTTGGTAAATACGTCCTGTGGTGATATTGTTCGCACGTGTTGTACGAATATTGGTAAACCGTTCGTAGTGGCCTAAATCGAGATCGGCTTCATGTCCATCTACTGTAACGTAACATTCCCCATGTTCATAAGGATTTAATGTCCCCGGATCAATGTTTATATACGGGTCGAACTTTTGAATGGTAACATTATAGCCTCTGGCTTGAAGCAATTTGGCGAGAGATGCTGAGATAATGCCTTTCCCTAAAGAAGAAACAACTCCGCCTGTAACGAAAATATACTTTGTATCCACTACTATATGATATTTAATACATTAATTTATGTGCAGATAATTTTTCAAAACGCAAAAGTAGAAAAAAAACTTCAGATTTACGGGAAAACTGTTTTTAATTAATTATCAATTAACAATATTCTTTTGAGGCTTTCCGCATTTCGTTTTTTGTAATTATGAAATATGTATTTAACTATAAAATAATTACATTTGCAAAATATTGCTGTGCCGGTCTTGTTTTGGAGAGCAAAGGGTTCGGCAAATAGATCTTATTTAAAAGACTGGAATATGTTTTTAAAATTTTGCCGGAGTACGGTTCTTTCATTAATGTGCCTTGTTTATTTTATAGCTGCTTCTGCTGCTAACGATTCGGTTTTTCAGGTTAGCGCATTTTCTCAACGACATTTGCCGGATTCGGTTACTGTTGAACAGTCCGATTCATTACAGGGCAAACAGAGTATGTTGTTGCAGTTGATATCTACGGACTCTATTTCTTTGACTCCGGAGGTACAGGAGGCTTTGGATATGGTATTGTTCCCGGATAGTATAGTTCAGGATGACGAAATGTCATTGTTGGATTCTCCTTATTTTTTGCCGATTATTTTTGACCGGTATAAAAATCCGGATTCGCTAAATGTATTTATTCCGTTCAAAAAAACATATTCATCGTTCAAACCTTTTTCCTATACTTTTAAAGAACCCGAATGGTTGATGCGGGTTAAAGGGTTGCAAACCATGAGGGAGAGAGGTCGCTTCTGGGTGATTATAAATCATCCGGAATGTGTAAAATATAATACGGATAATTTGCCGGAAGTTCCTAAAGTTAAAGTAATGGAAACTTCTCCGAGAAAAAATCTGTTGAAATTGGAGGATATGACGGTTTCGGTATCTCAGTCATCTATAAATGCCGGAGAAAGAAAATTGAAACATTGGATTTCAGGACTCCAAAGCTCTATTCAGTTTTCTCAAGTACATATTTCAGAAAATTGGTATCAAGGTGGAGAAAGTAATTTAAATATTGTCAGCAATCAGGTATATACGTTGAAGTTCGATGATTATGACCGGATGATTTTTGAAAATACGGTTCAGTGGAAAGTAAACGTTAATAGTGCTCCGGAAGATACTATACGAAAAATAAGAATAAGCGAAGATCTCTTCCAGATTAATTCAAAGTTCGGTTTTAAAGCCTTTAAAAGTTGGTATTATACTGCTACACTATTTTTTAAAACACAGTTGTTTGATAATTATAAGGCCAATACAACCGAAAAATTAGCGGAATTCCTTTCTCCTGGAGAGTTTAATGCCGGTCTCGGTATGTCATACAATTATAAACAAGAGAAGTGGAAGTTTGAGTCATCGGTAGTATTATCTCCGTTTTCTTATAATTTGAAATTTGTAGCGAACGATCGAGATATAAATCCGGCCAATTCCGGTATTAATGCGGGTAATACGCTCAATCAGTTCGGTTCTTCTTTCGAGGTAACCGTTAAATGGGAATTTTACAGAAATATGAAATGGAGCTCAAGACTATTCTATTTTACTAATTATGAGCAAATTCAATCTGATTTTGAAAATAGTTTTGATTTCATTCTGAATCGTTTTTTCTCAACTCGTCTTTTCCTTCACTTAAGGTATGATGATGCCCGGGAGAAAAAAGACCGTAAGACTCATTTCCAATTTAAAGAATTGCTGAGTTTCGGCTTCAATTATAGCTTTTAATTGATTTTTGTACCTTTTTTAAACAGTATGGTTCGTGTTTTTATAGATTCTTTAAAACCATGAAAAAATATATCTCTTTATTTGTTTTGCTGATGTCACTAATTTTATCTGTATCTGCAAAGTCGGATAAAAAAGATGAACCTGTTAAAAAGTGGTATAAGCAGAGTTATTGTGTCGAAGGTTATACAGAGGAAGAAGCCCGGCTTTTACATAATTCCAGAGAAATAGACCCGATAGAGGGAATTTGGCAAAATTATAATGGAGAACGATGGTCTATAGAACGTTTTACGGATCAGAATATACCGGAACAGTTTAAGTATCGAATAGTCAAGGTTAAAACTTTTAAGTATTTGACGCCGGGAATGGTTGACGGATTTTTAGAATTGACGGCGGATAAAGGAACTTTTAATCTTGTGGTGTGCCACAGATACGGTAAAGTCAGATATATAAATCATATAGCGACGTTGCTATATCGTAATCGTCTCGATATAGAAGGCTGGTTATGGAATTTCAGACTTATGAAAGTTTATCCTACTTCTGAGTCGAAATCGGCAGAGGATTCTTATACCGGGACGGGAAGCGGTTTTGCTCTTTCTTCTGACGGGTATATCGCTACTTGCAATCATGTAACAGAAGATGCAAAGCATATTCAGGTGACAGGAATCAACGGTGATTTTACTCGTTTTTATAATGCTCAAGTCATTCTTTCCGATCCCATGACAGATCTTTCTGTTATAAAAATCAATGATCCTGAGTTTAAGACTTTGGGGGAGGTAAATTATGATTTACGGACAGATGTCCCTGTCGAAGGAGAACCTTGTTATGCAATAGGATATCCACGTGCCGATCTTTTGGGGGATAATGTGAAGGTGACGAATGGGATCATCAGTGCTGTGAATGCAGGAAAAGCCGGACCTGTCTTTTGCCAGATATCCGTTCCGGTGACCTACGGAAACAGCGGAGGACCTCTGATCGATGGTAATGGAAATGTTTTGGGTATAATTTCTGCCGGTTATGGAGATAAAGCCGGGTATATGGCAAATCTTGCCGTGAAGGCATCTTATCTTAAATTGTTGTTGGAGAGTGATCCTGTTTTAAGAAAGTTGACTTTTAAACCTATACTTGTAAAAAGGTCGTTGACCGAGATTGTCAGGCAGGTGAAAGATAATGTATATTTAATAAAAGTCAGCAATAGTGAGCCTGAAAGTTCTAAAAATAATATAGTTACCGATAAATCGATAAATTCGATACCTCGTCCGGAATTACAGGATAATGGCAATCGTGTTTCTGTCCTGAATGAAGTGAAAGAGAAACACCGTTCAGGAAATTATGAAGACGCGGTGAATATCCTTTCCGAAGAATTGCAAAAAGACTCTCTTTGGGCTGATGCTTATTATTTCAGAGCTTTATGTTATTCTGCACTGGGACGGCAAAATGAGGCGATTCTTGATTATGATTCTGTTTTGAAATATCATAAAGGAAAAAGTACAAACTATTCTTTGTCGGAAATATACCAGAATAAATCTATTTGTCAGGCATTTGTCGGAGCGTACAATGGTGCGTTGGAAACCATAGATAAAGCAATTATAGCAGATGAGTCTGATGCAAAAAGTTATGAAGTTCGGGGCTGTATTTATTATTATTTGAGAGATTATGGGAAATGTATCGATGATCTTACTCGTACAATTGAAAAAGGAAACAGAATAACGACTGCTTATTATTTCAGGGCCTTGGCTAAGTTTGCTTTAAAAGACTTTGCCGGAGCTCGGTTGGATATGGAGCAGGCAGCTTCAATGGGTGATGAGGATGCCGCACAGTGGTTAGAAAGATACCGGTAAGGGAGTGTTTCAATTTTGTTCAATCAGTTTTGAGAACAATAAAACAGTCTGGAAGAAAGAGCAAGGTGACTGACCATATTTTTATTGGAAAATTCGAATAAGTTCTACAATAAAACCTGTATTTCTATAATATTGAAGGTTATTTGGATTTTTGGGTTTGTACTGAATCTGTCTTAAAATCTTCTTGAAAAAATTAAACAGACTCTTATCTCTGATTTTTTTCGTATTACTTGATATATTAATTGTTTTTTGTGTAAATTTTAAGCACTTTTTAATGTGTCGGTTTTTTCTTTGCAATAAAGTTTAATGCAAAGAAATATCTTATGAAACACACATCACTAAAAAGCCTTTTGTTTCTTTTTGTTTTTGTCTTAACCGTATTACCTGTATTTGCAGGTGGACAATCATATTATTGTTATTCTCCGGATGACATCATTCAAATTCGAAAATCTGCGCAGACTTCATGGGGGAGGAAGATTCTTGACCGGATTAAAACGGATATAGCTGAACGCCGTTCCCATGATCTTACAGTTCCCGTTGTCGAAGGAGGACATATTCATCATTATTATTGTGATAAAGACGGTCAGCGGTTGACTTTTGACTGGGATAAGCCTCATGCGCACTATTGCTCGGCTTGTAAAACGACTTATACCCATGTAAACCGTTTCGATTGGGCTTGGATTTATATGGTACACCGTAAAAATCAAGAGTATCTGCAAGCTTGTATGTATGCTTATATGGCTACGGGAGATTTGCTGTATGTCAATTATATCAAAGATATGTTGCTCGATTATGCATCGAAATATGCAGCATATAAAGAGTATAATGCTGCTCGGGTTATTAGTGACAAACATAGCGGCAAGGCTTTTGCGCAAAGTTTAGATGAAGCGACTTGGGCTACCTATGCACTTCCGTCCTACACGGTTATAAAGAAATATCTGACACAAGAAGAGATCGGTAAGATAGAAAGCGGACTTTTGCGTCCTTGCGCTGAATTATTGCTTAATCGCCCTGCCGGGGCAAATTGGCAGATGTGGCATAATAGCGGTCTTGCGGTTTTGGGAGTTGCTTTAGAGAATGACTCTATTATCGACGTTGCTATGAATGATCCGGTAAGGGGATATTATGCTTTGATGAAAAAGCATTTGAAACCCGACGGGTGGATAGATGAAGGTTCTCCTAATTATCATTATTTCCCGTTACAAGCTTTAATTCATACGGCAGATGTCATGCGCTGTCGTGGAATAAATTTGTATAATGAGGATATGAGGAAGATGTTTGTTGCTCCGATTAAGGGAACTTACCCCGATTTAAGCTATCCTGCACATAGTGACGGTTGGTATGGTGCGAGTGTTTTGAGTGAGTTGCCTATTCATGAACTGGCTTTCGCCCGTTTAAAAGACCCGGTTATTGAAACTGTCTTGGAACATGCTTACGGAATGACAGATCGAACGGCATATGAATCGTTGCTTACGGGGCAGGATATAAAGCCTGTTAAAGAACCGATGATACAACCGAGTTATTGTTACCCGCAATCCGGATTTCTTTGTTTGCGAAGCGGAGCTGTTTCTTCGGTATTAAAATTCGGTGGTCAGGGAATAGGGCACGGACATCCCGATAAATTATCTATAACGATACATAACGGAGAAAAAGAACTGATTTCTGATTTCGGTACGTGTGCTTACGGACTTAAATTGTATTTAGATTGGTATCGAAACTCGTTGCCTCATGATCATGGTAACCGTAGATTATAAGGACCAGAATCGCAAGGCTTTAGGAAAATTGATCAGCTATGAGGCTACTCCGAACGGAGGTCGGGCAGAAGCTGAGTGTACGACAGCTTATTCAGGAGTGAGAATGTTACGGAAGATGAATCTGGAGGGAAATATCTTGGACGATACGTTTGATTGTGCTTCAGATTCTGTACATGTGTATGAGTATGTACTTTTATTCAATGAAAAGCCTGTGTTTAAAGCCGGAAAGGGACAGTCTGTCGTGTTGGATGAGTCGAAAGTACATTCGCGGATTAAAAATGTAAAGAAATATAAAGTCGGTAAAAAAGTTTCATTTAAAACTCCTTCGGGAGATCTGCTCTTGAAGTTATCGGAAGCGCCGGTTAAGGAGCTGTTGGTTGGTGAAGCTCCCGGAATACCTGCGTTGAAACTTGCAGAAGAGGGAACAGGAGCTCAGTTATGTTATCCTGTCATTGTTCGTTTACAAGGATCGAAGAATATGCGGATAAGTGCGAGATGGACGATATTTAATGCGAATACTAATAAATAACACACACAATGAAAAAATGTAAATTTATTTATCTGGCAATGTTGGGAGTTTTTGCTGTTTCTACAGCACAGGCTTTGCCGTATGACCAGAAGTACTGGAATCAGAAATTACAGATCGAACCGTTTCGTCTGCCTTTGCCTCCGGTAGGTTATCAGGTAGAGTATATCGATTTAAATGGAGATGGAAAGCCTGACGCGATTAAATCCGTTACAGTAAACGATACTCCTATTCTTTGGTTAGATGACGACGGTAACATGAAAGAAGGGGATATTGAGGGAGATATGATCAATGATTGTTTGTTGATTGACCGTAATAAAGATGGAATTTATGGTGGACAAGGGGACTTGATTATCGATTGGGTCGATACGGATGATGACGGTAAAGCAGATATGCAGATCGTAATCGAATATCCGAAAAAAAATACCGGAGAAGTCTGGCCGAACGGGCATTATATGATTATGCGTGATTTGGATAAAGATAATATTTTCAATTATATTAATTGGAATGATTTTAGTTTACGCTGTTGGGATAAAAACGGAGTTTGCGATTTTTATGAAGATTATAGCGGTCAGACGATGTTCATGAAAATTCATACATCTACTTATGACATTAAAGATTTACGTTTGAATTGGGAAAATCCGTTTTTGTTTTATGATGAAGATGGCGATGGTCTGACCGAAATGGCCATACGGTTTGTCGATTCTCCTAAAATAAAAGATAGAAGCAAACCTTCGAATAGTTATGTAAACCGTCAGTTGGAAGGACGTATCGATTGGGTTTCTATGGCTGTCGATTTAGATAACGACAATGCTCCTGGTAACGAATTTGATTTTGATTTTACAATAGGTTTCCAGGGTAAAGGTTTTGATTATACCGATCAGGTACATAAAGTTAATAATTTGCGAGGCATGCCTGAGGCGGATAAATTTTTCATGGATCCTCGTTACCGTCAATTGACAGAATTTTTGTATCCCGACCATAAAAGTGCTAAAGAGATGATCTTTAAAAGAGGAGAGTGGTCGAGAGTCAATTTTGTATATGACGAGGACGATGATTGCGGACGTTGGGAGCGAGTAGAATTTTATGATCCGTTAGATCCGTTCAAAATCGGCTGGAAAAATGGCGGTATTGATAATAATAAACAGTCTGATGCTGCCGGAGACCGGGGAGAATGGGATATGGATAATTCGGGAAAAGGTAAATTATATGTAGGTAAGTTCGACGGTCGTTTACATTTATATGGAGCTGAATGGGGTTGCTGGCGCATAGACCAGAATGCCAATTATTATCAAGGCTGGGATCGTATGTGGATGGGTATGGACCGGCAGCCCGGAAAATTCGGTACTGTAAAATATACCGATAAAGATGACAACGGCTTTTTCGATTATATCGAATATGATCTTGACGGAGATAAAAAGTTCGAGATGACGATAGATTTAAAGGCACTGGGGCTGGATGATCGCTGTGAGTTGATTGATATTTCTACATTCAAATATAAAGATTATACTTCTATGATGAAGAAAATGTCTAAGTCGATGTGGAAAAATGCAATGACTGCCGTTCAAGTTGCGCATAAATATAATGTACAGACATTGTGGTATGCTAAATTGATGCAGGCGCTTTCTGTCCGTCAGCAATACAATAACGGTTATTGGTTGCAGTTCTATATCTATAAAGATCTTGAACACACTTTTATGCAGAAAGGAGATCAGGAAAAATTAAAACAGTTGACTGTTGCATATTATTCGGGAAATTGGAAATCGATGCTGAAATAATATAGCGGTATAGACTGTGATCGAGTAAGAATATCCGTTGACAGGGGCAGAAAATCTTTGTCAGCGGATATTTTTTTTGAGAAAATGCAGTTAAAAGGTCAATTGTACACTTTTTTAAGAATTTATTTATCGGCTTATTAAGTAAAAATTAATAATGGGGTTTTTACTTTGTTTTCGTAATCGATAATGAAAAAGGAATATTAAAAGCATATACGCATGAAGAACAAGAATCGTTTATTTTTCGTGATTATAATGATCTTTCCGTTTATCACGATCTCTGCGAAAAATACAAAATATAATTCATATAAGGGACTGATAATGGCAGGCTACCAAGGTTGGTTCAATGCTCCCGATGACGGTGCGGGACGGGGCTGGTATCATTATTCAGGACCGAAAGGTCGTTTCGAACCGGGATGTTGTACTATCGATATGTGGCCTGATGTACGGGAATATGAAAAAGTCTATAAGACGAAGTTTGTTTTTGATGACGGTACTCCGGCTTACACATTCAGTTCACATGACCCTTCTACGGTAGATACCCATTTCCGTTGGATGAAAGAGTATGGTTTAAATGGAGTATTCATGCAACGATTTGTCAATGAAGTAAAAGGGAAGAGTGGGAAAATGCATTTTAATAAAGTGTTAGATTCTGCTGTTTCTTCTGCCCGAAAATATGACAGGGCGATTTGCATAATGTATGATCTGAGCGGAATGAAAAAGGCTGATGTCGATTTTGTACTGTCGGATTTAGATGAGCTGGATAGTACTTATAAGTTTAAGAAAAGAAAAAAAGTGCCGACCTATCTTTTCCATAATAAAAAACCGTTGGTAGCTGTTTGGGGAGTGGGATTCCCCGGCCGTTCTTATGATGTAGAAGATGCTGCGAAGTTGGTAGAGGGAATTCAAAAACGGGGATACAGCGTTATGTTAGGGACTCCGGCGAGATGGCTTCCCAAAGAGGGGAAAAAGCCCTCTGCAGATCAGCTCAAGTTATTAGATCTAATAAAAAAATGTGATATCGTAATGCCTTGGTTTGTGGGATGGTATAATGATAAGGTATATCTGAATATGCAGCCGATTATAGCGGAACATTTAGATTGGTGTAATAAAAATGGGGTTGATTATGCACCATTGGCTTTTCCCGGTTTTTCTTGGAAAAATATGTACGGTCCTAATACTACTCAAATACCGAGAAATAAAGGTGATTTTTTCTGGGCACAGTTATCCGGAGCTATTTCTATGGGTGCAGAGATGTTGTATATAGCTATGTTCGATGAAATAGACGAGGGAACTGCGATATTTAAATGCGCTACCCGTGTCCCGGAATCGTTTGTGCCGATAGAAGAGGGATTGCAAAGCGATCATTATTTATGGTTGGTAGGGGAAGCCGGGAAAATGTTGAGGAAAGAGATACCGTTGAGTATATCCCAACCTGTTAGAAAATAATCGCAGAATTAATTAAGAATAGTTATGAAGAATATGAAATTAATAGGGTGTCATCTGGCAGCAGTTATTGTTTTTTCAGGATTGTTTTTTTCTTGTTCGCAAACTCATGTTGTCAAAGAGTATGTAGATTATGTTAATGTATTCATCGGGACAGGTGGGCACGGCCACACCTATCCCGGTGCTACGTTGCCTCACGGTATGGTGCAGTTGAGCCCTGATACGCGATTGTTCGGGTGGGACGGCTGTTCCGGATATTATTATGCTGATAGCTCTATAATCGGGTTCAGTCATACGCATTTGAGCGGTACGGGAATCGGAGATTACGGGGACATACTGATGATGCCTACTTCCGGAGAAAATAAATTTATGGTATCAGGAAGTGCGGAAGATCCTGATTCAGGCTATCGTTCTCGTTTTTCTCATAAAGAAGAAGAGGCTGTTCCGGGATATTACAAAGTTAGGTTGTCCGATTATGATATTACCGCTGAGTTGACTGCTGCCCTGAGAACAGGTTTTCATCGTTATACATATCCGGAAGGTAAAGCTGCCAATTTGATTATAGATATGGAGCCTACGATTCATGGTCATCAACATCCGGTTACGGAAATACGGATTATAAATGATTCTACTGTTTCGGGAATGAAATATACGACGGGATGGGCAAAAAATCATTATGTTTATTTTTATGCAGAGTTTTCAAGACCATTTACTCATACGTTGTATTCGGGAGATACATTAATTGAGGGAAATCTCGTGAAAGCGAAAACGGCAAAGGCGTTGTTGACTTTTATTCCTGAGGAGGCAAAAAAAGAGGTTCTGGTTAAAGTCGGCATTTCTTCTGTCGATTGTGAAGGTGCGAAGAAAAATATGAAGGCTGATATTTCGGGATGGGATTTTGATAAAACCGTAGCGGATGCCCGTAAAATATGGAATAACGAACTTTCGGTTATCGATGTCAAGACCGATGATGCTGAACAAAGGGAAATTTTCTATACAGCCTTATATCATACGGCCATATCGCCTTGTATCGCTTCTGATGTTGACGGACGTTACCGGACAATGGGACACACGATCGTACAAGACACTTCTTATACGAATTATACTCTTTTTTCTTTGTGGGATACTTTCCGGGCATTGCATCCGTTATATACGGTGATTCGTCCCGATATTAATCAGGCATTTATCCGGGCTTTCTTGAGAAAATACGATGAGAGCGGCGTACTTCCCAAATGGGAACTGGCTTCGAACGAAACCGGTACGATGATCGGTTATCATGCTGTATCGGTAATTGCCGATGCTTTTTTCAAGAATCAACGTAATTTTGACGTAAATAGAGCTTTGTCGGCATGTGTCCGTTCATCTACTTATGATACGACGGGCATTACACCTATGATGCCGGCTTCTATTGTTGCTCGTATTATGCCTTTGGAATTAAAGTATAAAAACGAATTAGGTTATGTACCGGCCGATCGTTGCGGAAGATCGGTCTCGCAAGGTATAGAGTTTGCATATAATGACTGGCTGATCGCACAGATGGCAGAGGCTTTGGATCAGAAAGATATAGCTGATGCTTATACGAAAAGAGGAGAATATTGGAAAAACTACGTCGATCCTGAGACCCGTTTGATGAGAGGTCGCAATATGAATGGTTCATGGGTAACGCCTTTTGATCCGAGAGCGACTTTTAAGGGTTCTTGCTATGTAGAGGGGAATGCGTGGCAGTGGAGTTGGTTTATTCCTCAAGATGTCCCCGGATTGATCGAAGAAATGGGAGGAAAGGATGCTTTTGTTGCCAAGTTGGATTCTATGTTTTCAATGTCCTCGGAGTTGACCGGAGATGCCGGTGCAGCTCTCGATGTTACAGGAATGATAGGACAATATGCACATGGAAATGAACCCAGTCATCATATCCCTTATCTTTATAATTATGTAGATGAAGCATGGAAGACCCAGGCTTTGGTCGATTCTATTCTTTGTACTTTATATCACGATGATCCGGATGGAATTTCGGGAAATGAAGATTGTGGTCAAATGTCGGCTTGGTATGTCCTTAATTCCATGGGATTTTATTCTTTCTGTCCGGGTATTCCGGTTTATGAGATCGGCCGTCCGTTGTTTGACGAAGTTACGGTGCGATTGTCCGGGGATAAGACATTTGTAGTAAAAGCATTAAATAACAGTAAAGAAAATAAGTATGTCCAGTCTGTAAAATGGAACGGTTTACCGTTATCCGAACCTCGTTTTTCTCATCAAATGCTTGCCAGTGGGGGAGTATTGGAGTTTGAAATGGGGAAAGAACCGAATAAGGAATTATTTAAAACGTATTAATTTGATTTACATGAGAGATACTATTGCAATTTTGAGTTTGACGGCAGCATTATTGACGGGAGGAGATTTGTTGTTTGCAAAGGATAAAGTCGTGTTTAATCGGGATTTTTCTCCTGCAGAAGGACTTGTGTCACCGCAAGAAAAACCGTATCGGCAAGAAATATGTTTGAACGGGTTGTGGGATTTTCAACCGGTAGCCGTGCCTCGTGATTGGAAGCAGGGGAATGGAGTTGCCCCCATATTGACAGAGCCTCGAGAGGGGCAGTGGGAACAAGTAAAAATAAAAATTCCGTCACCGTGGAATGTAAATGATTGGGGCGGTGGAATAGAGACCGGAGAGGGTTCAAAGAATCCTTACGCTCCGAGTTCTGTTTATTATCCCTCATATCCATCCTCTTGGATACGAGAAAAAATGGGGTGGTTACGCCGGGAGTTTTCGATACCTGCCGATTGGAAAAAAGATAATCGTCTAATACTTCATTTTGAAGCTGTTGCAGGAGAATGTGTTGTAAAGGTCAATGGTAAAGAAGTTTGTCGGAATTTTGACCAATATTTGCCGTTTGATGCGGATGTTACCGATTATATTGATTGGAATAAGCCGAATGAGTTGTTAGTAGGTGTACGCCATAATACTCTTTTCCAGAAATTTCATCCGGAATATAAAAAAATGAAAACAACTTATGCATTGGGTTCTAATACCGATAAGATCGTCGGTATTTGGCAAGATGTATTTTTGTGGGCTGTACCTGAAGTTCGGGTAACGGAAGCTTTTATAAAGCCTTGGGTAGATCGTGATGAATTGGAAATAGATGTAAATATAATCAATCAGTCTCGACAACTTAAAACTATTTTATTAGGAGGTGATGCTCGTGAGTGGATTAACAATGCCGGAAAAACGATTTTGGATGCTCCTGAGATTAAATGGACATTAGGACATACGGCATTGACGATAGATCCGGTATCTGTGACTTTAAAACCGGGAGAAACACAAAAAGTAACTTTGCAAACTAAAGTAGGAAATCGATTGAAACTTTGGTCACCCGAAACCCCTAATTTGTATATGCTTTCTTTGAAAATTTCAGATAAGAAACAAACGTATGATATTAAGGATATTCGTTTCGGATGGCGTCAGTTCAAACTGTCGGGAACAGACTTTTTGTTGAACGGTAAGAAAATTCAGTGTGTCGGTGATATACAGCACCCTTTCGGTCCTTATATCTGTTCACGTCGTTTTGCTTGGGCATGGTTGCAGATGATTAAGGATTTTGGAGGGAATTCGGTACGTCCTCACGCACAGCCGTGGCCGCGTGTGTATTATGATTTGGCGGATGAGATGGGAATTATGGTATTGGATGAAACCGGATTGTTCGGAAGTTCTATCAATCTTAATTTTGAAGCACCTGAAGCTTGGGAACATTATGCGGAACATTTGGAACGTCTGATTCTTCGAGACAGAAATCACCCTTCTGTAATTGGTTGGAGTGTCGGTAATGAATTATTTGCTATTGCTCTTTTAAATAAACCGTCTAAAGAGGTGGCGAAAAAATGGGATGATAAAATTGTAGAACTTGCAGATCGTGTGCCGGCATGGGATCCGACGAGGGGTTTTATAACTTGTGACGGAGACCGGGATTTAGACGGGCGATTGCCTGTGTGGAGTAAGCATTTCGGGCACGGGCTGAAATTGGATTTATTACCGGAGAAGAAAGATAAACCGATGATTGTCGGAGAATCGGGAGCCACCTATTATGGGAAACCTGATCAATTGTATCAGTTTGCAGGAGATAAGCCATATATTTCTTATTACGGACGTAATGAAGCTTTGGCAGTAGATGTATATCAGAATGTACAGAAAATGGCAAAACCGTTTTTGGCTTATTATTCACCGTCCGAAGTTTGTTGGTTCGGATTGGAACATCTGAATCTCGGTTATGGCGATTATTCCCGTTTACCAGATGGGCAGGACGGTGTATTTGCTGGAAAAGTTTATGAAGAGGGTAAGCCTGGATATCAATTTGAGCGCATTCCGCCTTATGTGACAACTTTTAATCCGGGAATCGATCCTTCATTGCCTCTCTATAAACCGTTGCCTATGTTTCATGCCTTAAAGGCTGCATTAGCAGATAAACCTTGCGAATGGGATCATTATACGGAGTTGAAAATTCCGAAACCCGCAGCTCTTCCTCAGCCGGTGCATTCCGAAGTATTTTTTATCGGAGATAAAACCGGAGCATTGGCTGGTCATTTAAGAAAAACAGGGATAACGTTTTCTAAGAATAAAAAGTCTTCTGTGGTAATTGTTGATGGAGAGAACATCGGTGACGATCAATTGAAGCAATTTGCCGCTGTTATGAAATCTGCTAAAAAATCCGGTCGTACGATTCTGATAATGACGGCCACTAAAGGTATTGATTCGAAGATTTTACCGTTATTGCCTGCAAATATTGAAACGACAAATAGAACGGCGACGGCATTTAATCCCGGTGAAAGATCTGAATGGGGAGGATATTTTACTGTCCCGGCACTTTATTTTTCAGAAATAGATAGTAAAGAACCCATCCTTAAACAGGGACTCTCAGGAGCTTTTGTCGATGAGGGAACTATCGTTTTCGATGCCTCGGGAGTCGATTGGTCTCTCTTTAATCGGGCTCCGGAGAATAGGAAATGTGCACAAGTAGTATTATATGAAAAGCTACAGAAACCATCAGGGGTAGCAATGGTTACCTATCCTTTAGGAAAATCGGTGATAGCAGTTTCTTCTATAAACTATCTTGTCGATACAAAAGAGACTGCGGCTTTTTGGGAACGATTCTTTTCTGTGATGAAAATAGATTTGAATAAGGATAATGTACAGTCTGGAAAAAGTAAAAAGGTACAGCACGATTTATTGTTGGACGGACCTGTAGATAGTAAATAAATAATTATTAGGTTTTCATTATTAGGGGTAAGAGTCTGTTTGAATTTTGTACAGGTCGAGTTTGAGAATTTCCTCATCGTAAAATTTAGATAGGCTTTAAGAATGTCCGGTCGTCATTTGATGTTCGGGCATTTTTATTTTTACCTATTTTTAGGTATTGCAACAGGATTGTATCATTTTGTACTTTTGTATCAAAATTAAGCGTTGCAAAAAATATTGCGAAAAAATAAGAATAGCAGGAATGAATGATTGTCGTTATATATGTCGCTCTTTAAGGGAAAGCCAGGCGGACTTTTCTGCCATGGTAAGGTCTTTATTGAATAGGTATCAACCGAAAAATGTCCCTGTCCGTCTGGTCTTTTTCGGAGACGTTACGGATAATGTCCGTTATCGGGAAGAGCTTGATATTATTCGAAAAGAAGCCGATATCCATTTTGGAGATAAACTCCCTGTAATTAGTTATGTAGCTCAGAAACCCTTGGACGGTAGCGGTTTGGTTATGGAAGCTCATGAATTGAAAATACTTCAAGGGGAGACGGTTGAATATAAATCGTTGTGGACAAATTTTTATATTACAGTGACATCCTCTCATGTGAAACATCTCTTTTTAGGAGGAGTAATGAGCGATAATTTAGACGAAAGTTTTTCCGTTCAATCTTACAATGTATTTGATATTGTCGAAAAGATATTGCAGATAGAGAACATGCCTGTACATTCTATCGTCCGACAATGGAATTATATTGAACAGATTACGGCATTTGACGGAGAACATCAACATTATCAGGATTTTAATGATGCACGAAGTTTTTTTTATAATTATTCACAATGGCCTGAAGGTTATCCTGCGGCAACAGGAATAGGAATGGCGTGTGGAGGAATTGTTGTCGATATCAATGCGGTTTATGCGGATGACGCTTCTATAAAGATCGATGCAATAGATAATGGTTGGCAAGTCGCGGCACATGCTTATTCGCAAAATGTTCTATTCGGAGAGAAAGATCCTCGTTTTCAAAGTAAGACTACTCCTAAATTTGAACGTGCTAAACGGGTAAAGCAGGAAAATTATGAAATAGTTTATGTGTCGGGAACTGCAGCTATACGTGGAGAAGAAAGTCTTTTGGAAGTCGGTATTGAAAAGCAGACTCAAGCAACAATAGAAAATATCGATTATCTGATTTCAGAAGAAAATATTCGAAGGCAAGGTATTTCGTTTTTCGGGTCTTCTTATAGATTAAAAAGTTGCCGAGTATATCTGAAAGATATTTCTTTAATGGAAAATGCCCGAGTGATTGTTGAAAAGCTATATTCCGATGTTGAGTCTATTTATCTTTTAGCTGATGTGTGTCGGGATGAATTATTGATAGAAATAGAAGGAATCGCTTCTGTATGATTGATTTTGAATTGTAAAGTTTTCGCATAGTTAATAAAGTCTTCAAATTATTTTTAATTCCTTTTTATATCGAAAAACAATTTTTATATTTGATCTGTAATTAAAATTCTTCGTAAGGTTAGAATCTTGAATAAGAACTTTATTACTGATCATTAGATGTTGATGTATTATTGGGTAGGTTATGAAAGGACCAGTAATGAACAGGATGTCTCAGTTTCCCTTTTGAAGATGATATCAGGAATCTTTTTAGTTGGAGAATAAGTAACAGAGAGAAATAATGTTACTTTTTTAATTGGTGAATGAGTTCCTGTTGTCGGTCGAATAAATATGTTTTTAATATGAAATTTATCTATAAGATGAGAGGAATAAGTAGAATTTATTGGGGAATACTGTTGATATTCCTGTGTCCTTGGAAAACAGATGCTGCATCTTTTTCTGGTTTTCGTCAACCTGAAATGAAAGCTGTGTATAATAAACCGGCTAAAGTATGGGAAAGCGAAGCGCTTCCTATCGGTAACGGATATATGGGGGCTATGATTTTCGGCGATGTTTATCGGGATGTCATTCAAGTTAATGAGCATTCGTTATGGTCCGGTGGTCCGGGAGAGAATCCTGATTATGATGGGGGGCATTTGGGAACATCTGCAGAAAATAGAGCTAATTTGCAGAAAGTCAGGAGAGCTTTACAGCAGAAAATGAATGAATTTTCTAAAAATGATGCTGCTCATTTTAATTCTACCGGAAAGTTGATTACCAAAGATTATGGTAATGAGGAAAAAGACGGAATAAAACCTCTCATCGAAAGTCTTCGCGGAGCTAAGAATAATTTTGGTTCGTATCAGACTTTAGGTAATATTGAAATAGCCTATAATTCATTGGTTATTCCGGATGTCATAAGATTTGATAGTGATTGTGATAATATCAATAATTATGATCAGCGGGTGGATAAATTGTTTGACGGAAATCGTGATACGAAATGGTATGCTGATAAAGGGTTTCAACAGAAATTTCCCTGTTATGTTGCTTGGGAGTACGAGACGAAACAGAAAATAAAATCTTATAGTCTTACATCGGGAGATGATGTTCCGGATAGAGATCCCATATCGTGGAATTTTTATGGTTCAAATGATGGTAAAAGATATTTATTGATTGATAAACAGTCTAATATAAGTTTTGAGAGTCGTAAAAAAACTTTGAAGTTTCCGTTAAAAAGAGAAGTGAGTTATAAATTTTTTAAATTAGAGATTACAGGTGTTGCAGCCGGCAATATGACTACACCTCCGCAACTATCGGATATAGAGCTCGAATATGAACAATTAGATGAACCTTTAGAGCCGTATAGTGATTATGTGCGGATGCTTGATATAGATAATGCAGTACATTCGGTAACTTATAAGGAGAACGGAACGACGTTTACCCGTGAATGTTTTATGAGTTATCCGGATAATGTAATGGTAATGCGATTGAAGGCAGATAAAAAGGGTAAAATCTCTCGTACATTTGCGATAACGTCCCTTCAGTCAAAAAAGCAAATATCTGCATCTGGAAATACAATAACGATGACGGGACAACCTGTTTTGCATAAGGAAAACGGATTGAAGTTTGCCCAGCAAGTAAAAGTGTTGAATAAAGGTGGGCATTCTGAAGTTGTCGGTAATAAAAAAATTCGAGTGAAAGATGCTGATGAAGTGATCTTGCTTATGTCTGCAGCAACGAATTATCAGCAGTCTATGGATGAAAAATTCGATTATTTCTCGGATGAAGATCCTCTGACGACCGTAAAACAGACGCTGATAGCGGCCAGAGTCGAAAACATACGAAGATTTACTCTCTTCGCATAAAAAGGATTATAAGGCATTGTATGACAGAATGAGTTTGAATTTGGGAAATATAACCGGAATGCCGACTAAGACTACCGATATATTGTTGAAAGATTTTTACAAAGGCAATACTGTTGAAGAAAATCTATATACCGAAATGTTATATTATCAATTCGGACGATATTTGCTGATCGCTTCCTCTCGGGAGAACTCTTTGCCGGCGAATTTACAAGGTGTATGGGGCGAAAGATTGTCCAATCCGTGGAATGCCGATTATCATACCAATATTAACGTACAGATGAATTATTGGCCGGCACAGCAAACCAATTTAAGCCCTTGTCATATACCGTTGATTTCTTATATTAACAGTTTAGTTCCCAGAGGCAAGATAACAGCTCGGCACTATTATTGCAAACCTGATGGCGGTGATGTGCGTGGTTGGGTAACGCATCATGAAAATAATATATGGGGGAATACTGCTCCGGGAACGAGTTACGGGGCATTTCATTTTCCTGCCGGGGCAGCATGGATGTGTCAGGATATATGGGAGTATTATCAATTTAATTGTGACAAGAAATTTTTGGAACAAAACTATAATACGCTTTTAGGCGCAGCCTTGTTTTGGGTGGATAACTTGTGGACGGATGAACGGGATGGAACGTTGGTCGCTAATCCGTCTCATTCTCCTGAACATGGCGAATATTCATTAGGCTGTTCTACGGTCCAGGCGATGATTGCCGAAATATTCGATATTGTAATTAAAGCGAGTGAGGATTTGGGAAAAGATACGAAAGAGGTTGCCGAGATAAAGGCGGCGAAAAGTAAATTGGCAGGTCCTCAAATAGGATTAGGCGGACAGTTTATGGAGTGGAAAGACGAAGTAACGAAAGATATAACCGGAGACGGGCAGCACAGACATGTCAATCATCTGTTTTGGTTGCATCCGGGATCACAGATTGTTGCCGGAAGAAGCGTACAGGAAGATAAGTATGTGGAGGCAATGAAAAAAACTTTGGAAACAAGAGGTGATGGCGGTACGGGCTGGAGTAAAGCATGGAAGATTAATTTCTGGGCTCGTCTGAGAGACGGTAACCGCGCTCATAAATTATTGAAAGAGGCGCTGACCCTTACATATACAGGTAATCCGGCTAATATCGGAGGAGTTTATCAGAATTTGTTCGATACGCATCCGCCTTTCCAGATAGATGGAAATTTTGGAGCAACTTCGGGTATTGCGGAGATGTTGCTTCAAAGTCAAGGCGGTTATATAGAATTGCTTCCTGCCATACCGGATGATTGGGCGAATGGAACATTCGAGGGGTTAAAAGCGAGAGGAAATTTTGAGATCGATGCCGAATGGAAAAACGGAGTTCTCGTTACGGCCGAGCTAACTTCTAATTCAGGCAAAGAATGCGTTATAAAATATCCTGACGCAAAAAATTTGATAGTTAAGTCGAAAAATGGAGATACTGTAGCAAAAAAAGTCATCGATAATGATAAAATATCATTTATTACAACAGCAGGTGCGGTATATGAAATTTGTAGATAAAAAATAAAATATTAAGAGTCTGTTTAAGTTTTGCGATAAAAATATATATTTGATCTTTTTGAGTTTATTCTTTGATTTGTTTCTTGTTGGAGCTGAAAAAATGTTTTTGAAAATAACATAAAGAATGTCTGTGTAAAATTTAGCTATGAAAGATGGAAAAGAGTGGAGATATTTTTATTAGTCGGCATCTTCACTCTTTTTTAGATTTAATGATTGATTATATGTATAAATATTTGATCTGTGTTTTTATATTCTTTTTAGGAAATGCAAAAATGTATGCACAGCGTGTAGCTTGTATAGGAGCGAGTATTACTTATGGCGCTACGATACCGGAAAGAGAGAAGTATGCTTATCCGGCTCAGTTGGGGGCATTGCTTGGTGTAGGGTATGAAGTATTTAATTACGGGGTAAGCGGTTGTACGATGTTGAAAAAAGGCAATCTGTCTTATTGGAATACAAAGGAGTATCTGCAAGCATTATCTTGTAGTCCGGATGTTGTGTTTATCGATTTGGGAGGAAATGACAGTAAATTGATTAATCGGAAGTATCTGAATGAGTTTGAGGCTGATTGCAGAGCCATGATACGTTCTTTTAGGAATTTGCCTTCGAATCCACGAGTTATATTGTTGACGCCTATTGTTTCGTTCGTGACCGATACAACCGGGATATGGAATACGGTTATTGCAAGGGATATTGTTCCTATGACTAAAAAAGCAGCGAGTAAAGAGGGAGTAGAAATTATTGATATGCATCCTTTATTGGAAGATCGTCCCGATTTATTGAAAGATAAAATACATCCCAATGCTGAGGGTGCGAAAATGATGGCGAATAAAATGTATGATTTATTAATGCAGGAGAAAGAAAAATAATTTGAGTTCTCTATACCGGAAGAAAATAATCACATGAAAAAAAGTATCCGTTGTTTATCCTTTTTTACCTCTTATAAATTGATGCTGATATTATTGGCGTTATATGCCGTATTATTGGCTGCTGCGACATTTATCGAAAGTCGTTACGGATCTTCGGCAGCTCGTGCGGTTGTGTATAACAATGTCCTGTTCTATCTCTTACAACTGCTTTTAATCATAAATTTTGTCGGGATTTCATTGAAAGTACATTTATGGAGGCATCGGAAATATGGGGTTATTATATTTCATTGGGCTTTTGCTGTCGTGTTAGCCGGAGCGTTGATCACCCGCATTTGGGGATATGAAGGGATTATACATATTCGGGAGGGAGAACAAACGTCCCGGATGTTAACACACCAGTGTTACATTTCCGGTGTAGCCGAGAGTAAAGGGCATTCTGTAAATTTTGAATTTCCGGTAGAGATCAACTCATTGTTTACGCAGCCTTTTTCTGAAATAATCAGTTTGGAAGATAAGAAAATCCGTATCAGACTTGATAAAGTAAAATATTCATCGTTGCAAAATGGCGATCATTTATTGGAAATGTCTTTGAGAGTCGGAAATGATGAACGTACGGTCTTTTTGTCGGGGAAAGATTATCAGGTCGGCGAGCCGGAGAATGTAAAAGTCGGAAATGTCGACATATCCATTGCTTATGGTTCTGTTTTCAAGACGTTACCGTTTACGATTCGTCTTCAGGATTTCAGATTGATTCGCTATCCGGGTTCACATAGTCCTTCTTCTTTTGAGAGTGATTTGATCCTTATTTCAGGAGGTACGGTTCGGGAAGAAAAGATATACATGAATAGAGTTGTATATGAACAGAACTATCGTTTGTATCAATCATCTTATGATACCGATGAACAGGGAACTGTTCTTTCGGTAAATAATGATACGTTCGGTACATCTGTAACATATATTGGGTATGCCATGTTGTTATTGGGTATGATTTCGATTTTTGCACATAAGGATTCTCGTTTCAGAATTCTGAACAGGAAATTGACTGTTCTTACCGGAAATAGAAAAACAATTGGTTTGTCTTTTTTGTTGTTTTTCTCTGTTTCTGTATCTGCACAGGAGATTACGATAAGAGATTTGCAGAAGAGTGCACTTCCCATGTCTCTTGCCGATCGGTGGGGGCAGTTGCAAATACAGAATCCGTCGGGACGTATAGAGCCTGTCGATACTTATACTGCCTCATTATTGAGAAAAATATATCGTAAAAATTCATTTCACGGATTGACTTCCGAGCAGGTCGTGTTAGGTTTTATTTTCGATGCTGTTTATTGGAATAGTGTACCTGTTATTCGTCAGACGAATTCGGAATTGCACAAGTTGCTTGGGACGACAGGAAGGGAGATCGCTTTTAATGATTTGTTTGAAAATGATGGTACATATAAGCTTGCAAAATTTGTAGAGAATATATATATGAAGCCGGTATCGTCTCGCTCTCGGCTTGAAAAAGATATTTTGAAGTTGGATGAAAAAGTAAATATATTGTATGGCTTGCAACAGGGGAAAATGTTTGCCTTGTTTCCGTGCCCGGGTGATAAAAACGGTAAATGGGTTTCTGCAGGAGATGATCTTTCCGCTTTTTCTGGGAAAGATTCTTTGTTTGTGTCTAAAATTATGTTGTGGTATAGTGACGAATCGATTCGCTCTTATGCAACCGGTAATTGGGAAACCCCGTCCGATATTGTCGGAATGATAGATGTCTATCAGCAAGCCCGGAGTCAAGTACAGATAATGACACAAAAACGACTGAAAGCCGAATTGTTCTATAATAAAGCGAATCTGTTTTTCGTTTCGGCTGTAGGTTATGTGTTATCCGGAATTTTGTTGTTGACGGCTATATTATATTTTCAGTCTAAGCCTTCTCGTTGGTGTAAATGGACTGTTCGTTTTTGCATCGGTACGATTATTTCATTTTTCTTTTTGCAGACATGCGGAATCGGATTGCGTTGGTATATCTCGGGACAAGCTCCTTGGTCTAATGCTTATGAGTCTATGATTTATATCGGTTGGGCTACACTTTTGGCCGGTTTGCTGTTTGCTCGTCGTTCGAGTTTGGTTTTGGCGCTTGCCGCTTTTTTTGCGGGGGTTATCCTTTTTGTTGCCGATCTGAATTGGATGGACCCGGAAATTACTCCGTTAGTTCCTGTCTTAAAATCCTATTGGCTCATGATTCATGTGGCTGTGATTACGGCAAGTTACGGTTTTTTTGGCATGAGTTTTCTGATCGGGGTGCTGACGATGTTTTTTATTGTGCGGAATAATAAGTCGGCAGAAATAAGAAAACTGCGTATTATTAACGAAATGTCATTGCATATCGGTGTTTGTTTGCTTGTTGCAGGTACGTTTTTGGGAGCGGTTTGGGCAAACGAATCGTGGGGGCGTTATTGGGGCTGGGATCCCAAGGAGACATGGGCTTTAATAACACTTGTCGTGTATGCAATGATTATTCATGCTCGTTTTGTGCCGAAATTGCGTAGCGATTATGCATTCAGCGTGATGTCTGTTTATGGGTTATTGGCGGTATTGATGACCTATTTCGGAGTCAATTATTATCTTACCGGATTGCATGCATACGGAAGCGGCGATGTTCCGCCGGCCGTGGATATTATCGGACTGGTTTATCTGGTAATAACGGTTTTAGCCGTTATTGCTGCGAGAAAGAGAATAGCGGACTCTTTATCAAATTGATTCTCTTTCTTTTTCTTTCTGTATTTTCTCTGCATCCATCTGAGCTTTCGATTTACTCTGGGTTACGACATATACGCCGACAAATACTAATGTGATGGCGATGGCTTTAACGAGAGTAAATGTATCCAGGCCTACTATTATGGCAATTAGTGAAGCTACGATAGGTTGAACGTAATTATACATGCTGATGACGGTAGGTCGTAGAGTCTTTTGAGCAATGGGAATAAACATGTACGATAAAAATGTTGCTGCCAAGACGACAAATGCGATTTCAGAATAAAGAGAAACGGGTAGTTCCTCATACTGTATTGTTGCAATATCATGGTAAGAGAACGGTATATAACACATACTGGCGTACATAAACATCCATTTCATCAAGGTTATCGGTGAGTAACGACTGATAAGGTCTTTGAAAATAACGAAATAGGTGGCGACAGAGGCTTGTGCAAACAGACAGAGCAGATCACCTGCTATTTTGTTTTCTCCTGAAGATACGTTTGTACTTTGTCCGCTGATTATTAGCATAAGTGCTCCAACGGCACCCAAAAATATACCGGATACTTTTTTGTTGGTAATAGGTTCTTTCAAATAGAAAGCAGCAATGATCATAGTAATAATCGGAGCTGTTGTCGATACGATGGAGGCATCGATGGGAGAGGTCATAGAAAGTCCGAAAATGAATACTCCCTGATTAAATACGATTCCGCATAAGGCGGCAAAAAATAACATGGCCAGATCTTTAGGAGGAACATTTTCTCTTTTCGTGAAGAGGGAGACCAACCAGAATGCCGCAGCAGCTCCTACCATACGAAATGTTGTGAGAGCAAAAGGTGAGATATCTCCACTATTCAAAACTGTTTTGGAAATAGGAGAATTGAGTCCCCAGATGATATTAGCCGTGAGTATTGCTATATGCCCTTTATATTTACTTGCTGACATATCCATATTTTTTTGATCGTGCAAAAGTAGATTTTGTCTTTGATAAATAGTCGGTTTTTGTTATTTCTTAACATTTGAGAATGAATTAAAATACCGAGTCGAGCCTGCATTTTTTATCAGAAAATTTAGGTAAGTTCTAAAAATATAATGACCTCAGGATTGTTCCGGAGGCCATTATATTTGTTGATTCTATTCTTCTACGGGTTCAAAATCTTCTTTTCCGACACCGCAGACCGGGCATACCCAATCATCGGGTAATTCTTCGAAGGAAGTTCCGGGTTCTATTCTGCCATCCGGGTCACCTAATTCCGGATCATAGATCCAATCGCATACGACACATCTGTACTTCATACTTTTTGATTTTTGTTATGGTTAGTATAATAAACAAGTAAAGCCTTGAAAAGTTGTTAGGATTTTCCGGTTATTGACCGTTGGTTGATCATTGCCTGAAAATTACTTTTGTATGAATCGGAAATCGGAATGTATTGTTTCCCGAAAACGATCCGATTTCGTTCGATAATCTTGATTTTGTCTGTTTGTACGATAAAAGATCGATGTACACGGATGAAACGATCTGAAGGGAGAACATCTTCCAGCGATTTTAAACTCATTAAAGAGAGAATAGGGTGAGGTTCGTTCTCGACATAGATTTTTACATAGTCCTTGAGGCCTTCCACGTATAAAATTTTATCTAATTCTATTTGTACCAGCTTATAGTCTGTTTTAATGAATATTGATTTTAATTCTTCTTTTTTCCGAGCGGTGTTATCCGTAAGTTCATACCATTGGCAAGCTTTCTCACAAGCATTCAGAAAATCAGGGTAAGCAATAGGTTTTAAAAGGTAATCCAGAGCATTTACCCGGTAACTGTCTACGGCATATTGTTCGAAAGCTGTGGTGAAAATAATCCGGCATCTGTCCCCGATGATTTTTGAAAATTCGAGACCGTTCAATTCAGGCATTTGTATATCCAGAAAAAGTAAGTCAACCGGTCTTTCCGATAGATCGGCCAATGCGGTAACAGCATTAGTACAAGAACCTTGCAGGCGTAAAAATGGAGTCTTATCGACATACGATTCTAATAGTCGTATAGCCAGAGGTTCGTCATCGATTATGTAACAGTTCAGTATCATTCTTCTTCAGTATGGGTGAATAATATCAATGCAGAAATATATTTGTCATCTGTCTGTTCAATATTCAGAAGATAACGTCCCGGATAGAGTAGTTCCAATCTTTTACGCAAATTGTCGAGTCCTATTCCCGAGCCGCTTTTATCGGTTTCGTTTTTGGGAAAGTAACTGTTCTCGATCGTACAGACGATGCGTTGGTCGCTGTATTCGCTTATGTTGATATGTATGAAAGATGGTTGGGAGTTGCTGACTCCGTGTTTGAAAGCATTCTCGATCAGGGAGATAAACAAAAGAGGTGCGATCAACGTTCCCGAACTTGCCGATTGGGGCAAAGAAATTTTTATTTCAGTATTGTCGGTCAGTCTCAAACGCATCAATTCTACGTAATTACGCACAAATTCCATTTCTTTTTGGAGCGGTACGAATTCGGGGCTGTTGTCATATAATACGTAACGGAGTAATTTACTTAAATCCATAATCGCCTGTTGCGCCTTTTCCGGAGATAAAGCGATCAGAGAATAAATATTATTCAGGGTATTAAATAAGAAATGAGGATTGAGCTGATTCCTTAAATTTTTTAATTCTGCTTCAGTACGGCTTTTTTCGAGTTCTCTGATTTCATTTTCGGATTGTATCCAGCGGTTGGTCATTTTTATGGCGACACTCATTCCGGTTGCTAAAATTAACGGAATTATGTCCCGAGTAAGGAAAAATAATATACCGTCAAATTTTCTTACCTGAAAGTGTTTAGGAGGATTTGGAGGCATTGCTCCCGGAATATGCAGTTCGTGCCAGAAGTGCAGGCATAAGGTTACGAATGCAATGAGTACGATATTTGAAAGCAGATATTCCCGTGTTTGTTTTCTGAATAAAAATTTATCGATCAGATAGCAATAGTTGAAATAAAAAATGATCATCAATGATACCGGTGCGGAGATAAATCGCAGATAACGATCTATGTAATCGGCGGTCGAGTTCCTTTCGAAAAAAAATAAAGGAATCCCGAATACGATACCCCATCCGAGAAGGTGTATGATTAATTGCAAAGATTTTTTTTTAGGTGTGTCCGGCATCATTTTATGATTATATTACAAATATAAGAAATTATTTGATTTTATTCGTATCGTATAGCATCTATCGGATCGAGGTTAGATGCTTTTTGCGCCGGATACCATCCGAAAAATACTCCGGTTATAGTACATACGGCAAAAGAGAGCAGTACACTCCAGCTTTGTATGTATATAGGCCAGTGTGCAATATTTTTTACGGCAAAAGATGCTCCGATACCGATCAATATTCCGATAATACCTCCTGTAATACTGATTAAGATAGCTTCGATCAAAAACTGGCTTAGGATATCGATGCCTCTTGCTCCGACACTCATACGCAAACCTATTTCACGTGTACGTTCGGTGACCGATACATACATGATGTTCATAATTCCTATACCGCCTACAACTAAAGATATTCCGGCGATACATGCAAGAAGTGTCGTCATCAAATCGGTCGTAGTATTCAGCATTGTACTCAATTCCTGTTGAGACCGGATAGTAAAGTCGTCGTCATCGGACTCTTTCAGTTTATGATTTTTTCTTAAAATCGCAGTAATTTCTTCTGTTGCATTATCAGTCATGTCTTCTGTGAGGGCCGAAGCGAAGATTCCTTGCAGATAAGTAACTGCGAGTAATCTTTTCATGACAGTCGTATAAGGGGCAAGTACGACATCGTCTTGGTCCATCCCCATACTGTTATACCCTTTAGATTTTAGAACACCGACTACTTTGAACGGGATTTTGTTAAAACGGATTACTTTCCCGATAGGATCGCTTCCGTCGGGGAAGAGGTTATCGACTATTGTTTTTCCGATCACGCAGACTTTGGCGGAGCTTTGTATGTCAGCGTTTGTGAACATCGTTCCGTTTTCTATGGAGAGTTGCCGTATTTCGAGATATTCGGGGCTGACTCCGGTTACGGATGATGGATAATTGTTTGCTCCGTTTATCAATTGACCGGAAGATGATACGTTCGGACTGACAGCCGACAAAAAATTTGTTTCATCTTGTAAAGATTTGAAATCATCCAGTTTCAGAGTCTGCATGGCTGAAGGATCTTGACGTACACCGCCCCGCATTTCTGCACCGGGATGTATCATGATCATGTTAGACCCCATTTCTGCGATCTGAGTTTGAATACTTTTTTTTGATCCTTGTCCTATGGCGAGCATCGTGATAACCGATGCAACACCGATAATGATTCCCAACATGGTAAGGAAAGCCCGCAGTTTGTTGTTTGCAAGCGCACGCAAGGCTATTTTTAATAGATTGGTTACGTTCATTGTTTTACGTTTTATTCGTCATCTTCGGGTTTAGGCATAGCCGCTAACGCTTCTGCTGCCGACATGATATTTTTATTTATAGAGTCTTCTATGACTTTACCGTCCCGTAATCGGATATTCCGGCTACTGTATTGTATTAAATCCGGATTGTGAGTAACGAAAATAATCGTACGCCCTTCGGCATGCAATTGCTGGAAGAGTACGAGAATCTCGAAAGATGTTCTCGAATCAAGGTTTCCGGTTGCTTCATCGGCAAGAATTACGGCCGGATTATTTACCAATGCACGTGCGATAGCCACACGTTGCATTTGGCCTCCGGACATTTGGTTCGATTTGTGTTCCAGGCGGTTTCCCAATCCAACATCTTGTAAAGCTTTTATCGCTCTTTTTTTTCTTTCTGCACTATTGATGTCAGGATTATACATCAGCGGGAGCTCTACATTCTCTACGGCTGTTGTTTTGGGTAAAAGATTGTAATTCTGGAATACGAAGCCGATTTTTCTGTTTCTTAATATTGCACGTGCCGATTTGCTCATCGTGCGCACGGATATGCCATCCAGAAAATATTCACCGCTTGTTGGAGTATCGAGACACCCTAATGTATTGAGCAGTGTTGATTTACCAGATCCGGATGTTCCCATAATCGTTACGAATTCACCTTCATAAATCGTAAACGATATACCCCGAAGAGCGTGGACGATTTCATCTCCGACTTGGAAATTTCTTCTTATATTTTGTAATTCGATTACTTTTTTCATAATAAATAGTTATCCGTTCCTTTTTATTGTCGGTGAATTATTTTTTATCTTTTTTATTTCTTCCCGGAGGGCCAGGCATGAATGGATTTTGTTCTTTAGATTCCCCTATAAAAATTTCAGGATTAGTTTGTTGTCCTATCGTTGCTTCTGTAACGATTTCCATTCCTTCCGTAACGCCGTCGAGAATCTCTGTGTATATGTCATTCGTAATACCGATCTTTACAGGGTGGGCGGTAAAGGTGTTTCCTTCGAGTGTCCATATTTTATGTTCTGCCTTACAATCGATGATTTTATTGTCTGGATTGATCAACGGAGCTTCCGGAGTAAATCGAAGAGCTTTTGCCGGAACACTAAGTACATCTTTTTTATCGAGGATATAGATTGTTACGTTTGCTGTTAATCTAGGTTTTAGTTTGTATTCCGGATTTTGGGCTGAAATAACTACTTCATAAGTAACGACGGTCGATGTAGAAGAGGTGCTGCTACTGTTTGAACTGCTCTCATCTCCCAAGCGTATTTGCATAACTTTTCCTTCGAATGTATCATTGGGATATGCATCTACGGTAAAACTTACTCGTTGACCTTCTTCAACACCGCCTATATCTGCCTCATCGACATCTGCAACTACTTGCATTTGGGTCAGGTCTGCAGCGATCGTGAAGAGGGTAGGAGTTTCGAATCCGGCGGCTACGGTTTGACCTTCTTCAACATCACGGCTTATTACGACACCGTCGATAGGTGATGTGATGGTTGCATAGGCAAGATTTCGTTTTGCTTTTGCCAGCTCTGCTTTTTGACTTTGATAAGTACTTTTTGCTTTTTCATAGTTATAGACAGCCTCTTCATATTCGGTATCACTGATCAGATTCTTGTCATATAAAGTTTTGCTACGGGCATATTTCTTCTGTTGATATTCATATTCAGCTTTACTTCCGTCATAAGCCGCTTGTTTAGAGTCGAGTTCGCTTTGCAAAGTAACTTTGTCCATTTCGGCGATTAGTTGCCCTTTGGTTACTGTTGAGTTATAATCTGCATATAACTTATCGATGATTCCGGATACTTGAGTACCGACTTCTACCTTGGTAACGGGCTCTATACTTCCCGTTGCTGTTACCGAGTTCGATATGTCTCGTTTTGTTACAATTGCCGTATCGAATGTTATTTCGTTCTTTTTGGATGGGTTACTTAACATCCATATAACTATTCCTATGATCGCTATGATTATGACAATAAGGACGGTTTTCTTTTTTGTTATTTTCATTGTATATGTCTATTTAATTTTTTATTCGTTTTTATTTAAAGAGTTATTTCTTTGCCTTGGTAGAATCTTAATAACTGAGCATTTAGAATAGCCATATATTTGGCTTGTAACATTTCTTGCTGTGCTGAAAGAAAATTATTTTTTTCAGTGAGCAATTCTACCGTATTCTTCATTCCTAAATTGAATTGTTCTTGTGCCAGATTGTAACTGGTTTTTGATGCTTTTACTTGTTCTATGGCGGCTGCATATTGAGCTTGAGATGAAGTTGCGTCCAGGTAAATATCTTCTATTGTTTTTTGAAGTTCTTTTTGAGCGTTAAGGTATTCCAATTCAGCTTCAGAAATTTGTAATTTAGCTTTTTCTACCGCCGATTTATTTTCTCTGTTACTGAAGATCGGTATGCTTAGAGTGAGTCCGATACTTTCGTTCAATTTATTTTTCATTTGTTGTCCGAAATTAGAATCACTGCCAGAAATATGGCCCGTACCGACACTTGCTGACAAATCTAAAGTGGGATAGTATCCGGCTTTGGCATTTTTGTGTTCCAGTTTGGCAATATCTATTCCGAGTTTTCCGCTTTGTATGCTGGGAATAAAATTTAAAGCCGATTGGTAAACTTCCTCTTTTCCGGGTAATGGTGTCAGGACGTCATGTGCTTCGAGAATCGGAGTAGAAATACTCAGAGTTTCTGTCATATCCATTTCCAGAAGTTGTTTTAACGTCTGTATGTTGCTTTCCAGAGTCGTTTGTGAAAGTACGAGTTGGTATTTATCCGAGCTGTATTGTGATTCTAATTGGGCATAGTCGCTTTGAGAAATAGAACCGGCTTCCAATAGAGCCTTTCCACGTTCGCATTGTAGTTTTGAAAGAGCTACGGTTTCTTCATTGATTTTTACAGACTCTTGTGCATATAGTATTTGTAAAAAACTTTCGGTAATAGAAGTTTCGATATTATCGATTTCTTCTTCTACCGAATATTGTTGTACTTGTTCTTGTAGTTTGGAAGACTTGATGTTATTTCGCAATTTTCCTCCATTATACAAGGTCATCGATGATCGAAGAGAATAGTTTCCGGTGTATGAGTTTTTGCTACTGCCTTTACTCCCGGTAACTACGTAATTATCTAAACTGTTACCTTCGGGAAAAGGTGTATTTATATACTGTTGAGTTGACCCGAATGAAAGAGACGGGAACAATTTGGCTCGGGCAGATTTGCTGTCTACCTGGCTGCTTTCTAATGCGATTTTACTTTTTTTGAGTTGAATGTTTTGTGTCAGTGCATAGTCTATGCAGTTTTTTAAAGTCCACTCTTGAGGTTTTTCTTGAGCAGATAATAACCGTAATCCTCCTGTACAGAAACAAAACACGAAAATTCCGATACGATAATAATTCATAAGTCTTTCTTTTTGTGTTTATACAAAGTTAAATATGGCTCTTTTCTCAGCCAATCGAAATATAGAAAGGGTAGCTTTTCACCGACAAATCTTCTTTTTTTACAGATAAAGCAAAAAATTGAAGTAAATAGGTTTAACTTTATTGATAAATAGGCATCCAATAGATAGAATTAATTAAAAATTTAGATTTTGTTTTATGGTTGGAGATACAGAGCAGGATATAATAATGAAGTTGCGTGACCCGAAAATGTGTAATGCAGGGTTTGAACAACTGGTCTTGATGTATCGTGAATCTCTGTATTGGCACATACGGCGTTTGGTTGTATCGAATGAGGATGCGGAGGATATTTTGCAGGAATCATTGATAAAGGCATACCGGTCTTTAGATGAATTTAGAGGTGAAAGTCGTTTATTTACTTGGCTCTATCGGATTGCGACAAATGAAAGTTTGCAATTTTTACGCCGTAAGAAGTTATCTTTTACACCGTATGAAGAGGTCAGTGATATGCTGATACGAACGCTTTATGCCGAAAATAATACAGATGCAGATGAATTATTATTGAGATTTCAAGAGGCGATTTTGCGTTTGCCTGAAAAACAACGGGTTGTTTTTAATTTGAGATATTATGATGAACTGAGCTATGAAGAGATAAGTCGTATTACAGGACAATCGGTGGCAACATTGAAAACCGGCTACCATTACGCTGTGGAAAAAGTAAAAAAATATATGGTAAATAGTCAGATATGAAAGATAAAGATTTTGATTTTGATCGGGTTGGTAAGCGTTTACCTTATCGGGTAGATGAAGAGGCTTTACAGAGAGTTACTCGTAATGTCCTCGACGAGACTTGCAGACAAGAAAAAATTTCTCGAAAGTCAGGTGTTCGCAGGAACTATTTCTTCTACATGTTGGGGAGTGTTGCTGCAATTTTATTATTGTTGGTTTACATAGGAGTCGGACATAAGAAAGAAGTTCAGGATCGATTAAAGATGGCAGAAGTTTCTGCTGGTGATTCGTTGAGAGAATTTTATTCTGTTTCAGACCAGAATGCCGGGAGTATTTTTAATGATGCTTTTCAAAGAGACTCGAGCTTGGAGATTGCGTTGTGGGAAGAAACCTTAGCGGAAGATTTTAAATATTCGCAAACAGGAAAGGATATGCCGATGGATGAGTTGATCGATGAATTAAGCGATGAAGATTTGATGTTCCTTACGGAGATTACAGGTGGGACGATTGTCGATCAATGGTATAATTAATTTATTAGTTGAGATTAAATATGATAGTTATGAATAGAATATTAATGTTATTGTTTATGTGTATGCCGGTCATGTTATGGGCACAGAGACTTCCTGTTCATGAAAAACAAAAAGAGTTGCAAGAGAGAATGGTTGAAGTTTCTTTATCGGAAATACAGGAACGTTTGAGTCTTACAGAAATGCAGATATCGCAACTTCGTCCTGTATATAAGCAGTATCAAAAAAAGGTTGCCCGTTTGAATATGCAGAATCATAAATTGTTTAATCGAATGAATGCCGATACGTTGTCTGACGAACAAGCTAAGACGATACTTCGGGAATATCTTGACAGGGAGCGTAAATTGTATGCCTTAAACAAGCAGTATATGGACAATTTATTGGAAATTTTGTCTCCTCAACAAGTTATAAAATTGTATCAATCCGATTCGGATATTAAAAGAAAAATAAGAATGGAATATTTACGTCGGACAGGCAAACCGAAAAGATGAATTATTGCTAAGTTTTAGAAATGAAAAGTGGTGTGACTAAAAATGAAGCCCGGAATTTTCCGGGCTTCATTTTTTATTTAGCAAAACAATAAAATCAATAGTTGGGCGGTAAGTACCCGCAAGAACATCGTTAGAGGATATACTGTTGAATAAGCGACTGCGGGAGCATCTGTCGAAGTGGTTTTATTGGCATAAGCCAATGCTGGCGGATCGGTATTGCTCCCTGCGATTAACCCGATAAGTGTAAAATAGTTGATTTTATAATAACCTCGAGCGATAGAACCTATAATCAAAAGCGGTATAATCGTTATCAGGAATCCCCATAATACCCAAAGTAATCCGTCTCCGCTGAATACGGTTTCTGCAAATGTGCCTCCTGCCGTAATTCCGACACTTGCCAAGAATAAGCAAATTCCTATTTCCCGAAGCATTAAACTGGCACTGGTGGAAGTATAAGTTACCAATTTCATTTTGTATCCGAAACGTCCTATTAATATGGCAACTACTAAAGGTCCTCCTGCCAATCCCAATTTCATGGATGACGACATTCCCGGAATCGCCAATGGAATACTTCCTAAAATAATACCTAAGAATATCCCGACAAAAAGGGTAATCATATTTGGTTCGTTAAGACGTTTCATCGAGTTTCCGAGTCTTTCTGCCAGACGGTTTATATCCTCCAGTTTTCCTACAACAGTCAGACGGTCTCCCATTTGCAAAGTCAGGTTCGGGTTGGCAAGCAGATCGACACCTGCACGATTGACGCGGGTGGCATTTAATCGGTATCCCATCGGTAGCCGAAGAGATCCTATCGTTCTTCCGTTAAACTCCGATTTTGTTACAAGAATGCGGCGCGATACCACAGGAGCATGGATGGCTTCCCAATCCATCTCTACCGTGCTGCCGATAAAAGCTTTTAACGCATCTTCGTCTTGAATCGACAGAACAATCAGCAGTAAGTCGCCTTGCTCTATAATGGTAGAAGACTGGGGAATGATAACTTCATTATTACTCTTTTTTATTCGAGAAATGACAAAGTTGCGGTCGATGAGTTTCATTAGTTCATCCAAAGGTTTCCCGAAAATCAGTTGGTTTTCTACTTTATAGGTAACAAGATGCGGCTTGAGTACACTGGCTGCAGTTTCTTCTTCTATTTGACGGCTTTCTTTATCCAATTTTACTTTAAATATAGCTCGTATAATAAGCATTGAGAGGATAATACCTAAAACTCCTAAAGGATAAGCTGCTGCATAACCGGAAGCAATTTCGGGCACTACGTCGAGTTTCCCGTCGAAATGCAATTGGGCTAAAGTTTGCTGTGCTGCACCTAATCCCGGAGTATTTGTTACAGCTCCGGATAAAATACCGACCATTATAGGCATTTCGACTCTACCGTTGGCTAAAAAATAGATGGTACAAGCTACGGCGACGTTGAGCAATACGATTCCCGTTGCAAGTAAGTTCAGGGTCATTCCTCCTTTTTTAAAGGAAGAAAAGAATCCCGGGCCTACCTGTAACCCGATAGAATAAACAAAAAGGATAAGCCCGAATTCTTGCATAAAGTGCATGATATTGGCTTCTCCTACAAATCCGAAATGTCCGGCCAATAACCCCACAAAAAGCACAAATGTCACTCCTAAGGATATGCCGAAGATTTTCATTTTCCCTAAATATACTCCTGCAGCGATCACAAAGGCATATAATAATACCGTATGTGCAACCGATGAAGGAGTAAATAGCAGATTTTCAATCCAAGTCATGATTAATATAAAGTGTATAAATTAAATATGTAAAAGTTCAAAAATTGTTTTTTAATATTGCTTCGTATCTTAATTGTTTGTCTGTTTTTCATCTTTATGAAACGGAAAAATAGCTTTTTCTCTAAAAATAAAATAATCCGTTACTTAAGAGGCTGCAAAGGTAAGGATATTTAATCAATGCGACAAAAAATAAACGATTTATTATCATTAAATTTGTTTTCGGTTTGGAACAGTGTCAAGAGGATATTCTAAAGAAAATTAATGTATTGTCGGAGTTTCGGAATAACATCTTTTAGATTCGGAATTATTTGTATTTTTGTAAAGCGATATGCTAACGTGTTATTCAAAATATGAGATTACAACTGATAGCTTTCTTTGCATTAGTTTGCATTAATTTTGCAATAGACTTTTATATCTATTTCCGGATTATACGGAAAACCTGCCGGTATGTGTGGCTGCGTATATCTTATTGGGGAATTAATTGTTTGTTGTTGGCTGCGTTTTTGTTTGCTTATGCTCTTATGAAGAACCATCAAGATGTCGATAACCGTATGGTATTCATATGGTTTATGTTTATCTACTTTTTGGTTTATGCTCCTAAGATTACTTATTTTTTACTTTCTGTATGGGATTATGTGTCTTGCCTGTTTAGGAAAAAGATGCTCCGTATATTCCATTATGCAGGAATTGTAGGAGCTTTGTTTGTTTTCGGATCTATGGCTTATGGGGCGTTTATCAATCGGGAGCGTTTGGTTATTCGAGAGCTTTCTGTAGAGTCATCCCGATTACCGGAAGGATTTAATGATTATAAAATCGTACAAATTTCCGATATTCATTTAGAAAGTTTTGGATCAGATACAATATTCATATCCGAGATGGTACGGCAAGTTAATAAATTAGAGCCCGATTTGATTGTTTTTACCGGCGATTTGGTCACGTTGCGCAGTGCCGAATTAGAACCGTTTTTGCATGTGCTTTCCGGTTTGAAAGCAAAGAACGGAGTATATTCGATTCTTGGTAACCATGATTACGGGGATTATGTACCATGGAAAAATGTATCGGAAAAATTAGAAGATCGGAAACTCCTCAGAATAAAAGAAAAAGAGATGGGGTGGCGAATGCTGAATAATGAGTCGGTGTATTTGTATAGCGGTAATGATTCTGTAGCCCTGATCGGAGTTGAAAATTGGGGAGAACCTCCTTTCCCGAAATACGGAAATTTGAGGGCTGCTTATCCGGATTTGAATGATGACTGTTTTAAGATTTTATTAACCCATAACCCGATGCATTGGGATGAAGAAGTTATATCGGGTACAAATATAGATTTGTCTTTTTCGGGACATACTCATGCTATGCAAATTAAGTTACAGTTGGGAGATTGGCGTTACTCTCCGGCGGAGATACGTTATCCTCGTTGGAGCGGACTTTATAGGGAGGGGAATCAGTATTTATATGTAAACGAAGGTATAGGTTGTGTGTTTATGCCGATGCGGGTAGGAGCAACGCCTGAGATAACAGTAATTCGACTTAAATGTATATCGTAAAAGTTATAATTTGCGTTTTCTTTTTAATAACAGGTTTTTCTTGTGGAAAAGCACCGTCCGATTCGCCTGTAATTCGTATGGCACTGTTGAAAGGGCCTTCGGCAATAGCATTTTCAAATTTGTTAGACTCTGTTTATTGTATTCAGGGAAAGCGGTTCGAAATTGTTTTGTATGATAATCCGATGAAAGTACAGGCGTTAATGATACAAAAAAAAGTAGATGTGGCGGTCTTGCCGCTTTCTTCTGCTGTAAATTTGTATAATAAAAATACGGGTTATTCTCTTTTGGCTTGTCCGGTTTGGGGAAATTTGTTTTGGATCTCGTCCGGAAGTAGAACCGATAAATCGCCGTTTCCCATATTTTTATTTGGACAGGGTACAACTTCTGACGTATTGCTGAAATATTTACAAAGTGTTTCTGCTTTACAGGATGTCTATCCCGATTATACCTATTCTACACCTCAAGATATGTTTAGAGCCTTGATGAGTCGTCAGATATCGGATGCTATATTGCCGGAACCATTTGTATCTTTGGCATTACAAAAAGATTCATCATTATTTGTTTGTTGTGATTTGGCAAAAAAATTCAGTCCGGTTGGTTTTGCTCAAACGGCAGTAGTCGTTAGCTCGGAAATAAAGCAAGACATACATTTATTGAATTCTGTCGATTCTTTATTGTCGGTTTCAGTGAGGAAGAGTACACCTGAAAATCCGGAAACGGAAAGTCGGCTGATACACTACAAAATACTACCCGGTAAAATTGATTTGGCAACAGTATATGACCGTTGTCGCATCGAATACAGGTCACGATCTTCGGTCAGAAATTCAGTAGATAGTTTGTTGCAGGTTATTTTCAAGTATTATCCGAAATCCATAGGAGGCAAGTTCCCGGATGATAGATTCTATATATCTGATAATTCGATATGATTTTATGAAAAAGCGAAAAAAATATATTCTTATTGCCGCTTCATGGTTTACCGTATTGCTATGTTGGCAGTTTTTTTCGCTATATATCGGGAATAAAGATATTTTTCCCTCGGCTTTTCAGCTTATTACAGCAGTATTTTATTTGTTTTCGGAAGCCTCTTTTTTGTCTGCCGTATCATCAACTTTGTTGCGAGGAATATGCGGGATGTTGCTTTCCCTTTGTCTGGCTGCGATATTGGCATGGCGCGCTTCCCGATCGGATGCGTTTCGCACCTATATCCATCCTTTTTTGACCTTACTTCGTTCCGTTCCGATTATTTCATTTTTGTTTTTATTTTTGATTTGGTTTTCTCCGGAATATATTCCTCTGGTAATGGCGTTGATAACTATAGTTCCGGTATTGACCGAGAATTTAATAGCCGGTTTTCGGAATATCGATCACTCCTTGCTGGAAATGTCCTATATGTATACTTTTTCGGTAAAGCAAAAGATAAAACATATTATTTATCCGGCAGTATCGCCTTATCTTTTCAGCGGATTGATCTCTACGGCAGGATTAGGATGGAAAGCTATTATTATGGGAGAAGCTTTGGCCCAACCCGTTACGGGTATCGGTGTTATGATTCGTGAAGCTCACGGCTTTATAGAAGTTCCCCGTTTGCTGGCATGGACGTTAATTGCCGTAGTCATATCATACGGTTTTGAATTGTTATTGAAAAGGGCTGAAAAATATAATTTCCCGGTTTCTTTCGCCTCAAAGGATTATGCGGAAAAAATAATGGAGAATTTTCCCGATATTCTTAATATAGAGGGGATTCGAAAGAGATACGGACATAAAATCTTATTATCGGAATTACGGTTGTCTGTTTCGAGGGGGAAAATTACTTGTTTGATGGCTTCTTCCGGATATGGGAAAACGACTTTGTTGCGTCTGTTGTCGGGACTGGATCATGCCGAAGCGGGAGATGTTCCTTTAAAAAAAGATTGCAAAGTGGCTTTCCTTTTTCAAGAATATAGACTTTTGCCCCATCTGACAGTATGTGAAAATATTGCACTTTCCCGTGCCTCTTGTATGCGGAAGGAGACGGTTCGTAAAGAAATAACCGAGATTTTGGAACAACTGGATATGCGAAATTGCATAGATCGTTTTCCTGAAACGTTGAGTGGGGGAGAATGTCAACGTGTCGTATTGGCGCGAATGATGTTTTTCCCTGCATCTTTATATTTGCTTGATGAACCGTTTAAAGGGCTCGATTTTGATCTGAAGCAAAAAGTTATGGACTATTTGCGGAAATGGCAGGTCCGGTACGGAAAGACTATCTTGTATGTTACACATCAAGATGATGAGACGAGAATAGCTGATAAGATTGTAAGAATTCAGTAAATTTATTATTTGAGAATGAATAAAATATTTCCACAGTTGATTTCAAAGGCTTTGAACGTCAAGGCCGATCAGATTTCGAATACGATAGCCTTACTTGAGGACGGAGCTACGATTCCGTTTATAAGCCGCTATCGGAAAGAGATGACCGGAGCGTTAGATGAGGTGCAGATTGCCGATATAAAAAACCGATATGACAAATTATGTGAAATAGAGAAACGGAAACAGACAATCCTCTCAACGATCGAGGAACAAGGAAAACTGTCTTCGGAATTGAAAAATCGTATAGAGTCTTCTTGGGATATGACGGAGTTGGAAGACATCTATTTGCCGTACAAACCGAGACGTCGTACTCGTGCGGAAATAGCCCGAGAGAAGGGGTTAGAACCTTTGGCTAAATGGCTGATGATTCAGCAACCCGGTGATCCGGGATATAAAGCTTCAGCTTTTATAAAAGGGGAAGTTAAAGATAGCGAAGATGCGTTGAAAGGTGCTTGTGATATTATTGCCGAATGGATTTCTGAAAATGAAAGAGCAAGAAATACCGTACGGGGATTATTCCGGAGAGAAGCTGTAATATCGTCTCGTGTAGTAAAAACGAAAGTTGAAGAAGCTGCGAAATATAGAGATTATTTCGAGTGGTCTGAGCCGTTGTATCGTTGTTCTTCTCATCGTTTGTTAGCAATGCGTAGAGGAGAAGCCGAAGGTTTTTTAAAAGTTTCTATATCACCGGAAGATGAACTTTGTATAGACCGTCTTGAAGGTCAATTTATAAAGAATGCTACGGCTGCGGCTGCGTTTGTATCCGATGCGGTGCGTGACGGATATAAACGTTTATTGAAACCTTCGATAGAGACTGAGTTTGCTGCATCGTCTAAAGAAAAAGCCGATGACGAGGCTATTCGGGTTTTTTCTGAAAACTTGAAACAACTGTTGCTAGCTCCTCCTTTAGGGCAGAAACGAGTGTTGGGAATCGATCCGGGATTTCGTACCGGATGTAAGGTCGTCTGTCTGGATGCTCAGGGAAATCTATTACATAATGAGACGATATTTCCGCATCCTCCTCGTCAGGATGTTTCCGGTTCGGCTCGAAAAATAACGCATTTAGTAGAGGTATATGACATTCAGGCAATAGCGATCGGTAATGGTACGGCAAGTCGGGAAACAGAAAATTTTATTACCAATTTGCGTTATGATAGAAAAGTCCAGGTATTTGTCGTCAGTGAAAATGGTGCATCTGTTTATTCTGCTTCGAAAGTTGCCAGAGAAGAATTTCCGGAGTATGATGTAACTGTAAGAGGTGCTGTATCTATCGGCCGGCGTTTGATGGATCCGCTTGCGGAATTGGTGAAAATAGATCCGAAATCTATCGGAGTAGGACAATATCAGCATGATGTTGATCAGGGTAAGCTTAAGAAATCTTTGGATCAGACTGTCGAGAATTGTGTTAATTCTGTCGGTGTGGATATTAATACGGCAAGTAAGCATCTGTTGGTATATATTTCAGGATTAGGACCTCAGTTGGCGCAAAATATCATAGATTACCGTAAGGAAAACGGACCGTTTCACTCCCGAAAAGAATTGCTGAAAGTTCCTCGTATGGGAGAAAAGGCTTTTGAACAAGCTGCCGGCTTTTTGAGAATTGCTTCGTCGGAAAATCCTTTGGACAATTCGGCAGTGCATCCCGAACGTTATGCTTTGGTAGAAAAAATGGCATTTGATTTAGGCTGTACCGTCAAAGAATTGATAGCTGATAAAGAACTTCGTAAACGGTTGGTGCTGGAGAATTATCTTTCTGAAGAAGTCGGGATGCCGACTTTGAAAGATATTTTAGAAGAACTTGATAAACCGGGTAGAGACCCTCGACAAACTATTAAAGTGTTCGAGTTCGATGCTTCGGTGAAAACGATAGATGATCTCAAGGAAGGAATGCTACTTCCGGGAATTGTGACGAATATTACTAATTTCGGATGTTTTGTAGATATCGGTATTAAAGAAAACGGGTTGGTGCATATTTCGCAATTGGCAGACAGATATGTATCTGATCCAACAGAGATAGTATCTATACATCAGCAGATTATGGTAAAAGTGATGAGTGTGGATAAAGAGCGGAAAAGAGTGCAGTTATCAATGAAAGATATATAATTAGTACGATGAACAGGGCAATTGTTTGTTTGGGATCGAATGTTCCCGGAGGAAAATTATTAGTGAAAAAAAGTTGTGTGGAGATTCGGGGATTAGTCTCGTCTGCGAAATTCTCTTCTTGTTATGAAACCGTTCCGGTGAGCAGTATTCCTCAGCCGAATTACCACAATTGTGTAGGCGTTTTGGAAACGGAATTGGAATTTGAAGATTTATTTCGTATTTTTAAGGAAATGGAAAAGGCTGCCGGACGTACTCCGGGCGGTAAAAAAGTAGGAATTGTTCCTTTAGATATAGATATAGCTATGTGGAACGATGAAATTAAAAAACCGAGAGATATGATGCAGGATTATATGCAGATCGGTCTGATGGAATTGAATGACCCGTCTTGCCGTCTTGTAAAGTAAGGGCCTGTTTATAAACAATATCTTTCGTCAATGTGTTTGATGTTCAGATTTTAATTTGTTAATGTGAGGAGGTAGAATGAAAGTTATAGAAGATGTCTTGTTGAAACGGACTTCGGTTCGACGTTATGAACGGGAAAAAATAGAACCGGAAAAGCTTGATTTGATTTATCGGGCGATAGCGAGTACACCGACCAGTTACAACGGTCAGCAATATTCGGTTATTGCGGTAGAAGATCAGGAAAAAAAAGAACTGCTATATGAAATTATCGGTCAGAAGCAAATAAAGACGTCTGCCGTATTTCTGGTTTTTTGTGTCGATTTTAATAAAGTGTCTCTATTGGCAAAAGCCAAGGAGCTCGATTTTCCCCGTATTCAGGATAAAATGGACGGAGTAATGATCGGATTGATCGATGCGGCTCTGGCAATGCAGAATGCCGTGGTTGCAGCACAATCTTTGGGCCTGGGAAGCTGCTGTATCGGGTATGCCCGAACAGCCGATCCGGCTCGTGTCGCAGAAGTTTTGCAGCTTCCGAAGGGGGTATTTGTTGCTTGCGGACTCTCTATCGGTTATCCTCGGGAGATTCCCGATCTGAAACCGAAACAGCCTTTATCGGTCTTGATACATAAAAACCATTATCGAACCGATGATATGACGGAGGAATTATTAACCTACGATCGTTTAATTTGTGAATATAACGGTTGCAGAGCGGGAGTGAAGACTGATAATGATTGGTGCGCTCACATGCTTAACTACTATCGGGAAGCATTGAAATATGATATGGAAGGTTATTTAAAAGCGCAAGGTTTTAACTTAGAATATAAATAGTTTTTTGAATCTGTATAATAAGTCGAGTTGCATAAAAATTATTTTTATTTTTTTTCGAGACAGGATGAAAATTCCAGAATCTTTTCAGAATTGTGTCTAATCTTTGTATCAAGAAATAAAAATAATCAGTAGTAACCTTTAAAATTTCAGATTATGAAAAAGTTGATCTTTTTATTCGTATGTGTATTTTCTATTCAAGTAGCATTGGCAGATAATGATAAGCCGATTAATTTTACTCAGTTGCCTCAAGCGGCACAAAAATTTGTAAAACAACATTTCCCGAAAGCTAAAATCGCTTTTGTGAAAATGGAGACCGAGTTGTTCGATAAATCTTATGATGTGGTTTTTAATAATGGAGACCAACTTGAATTCGATAAGAAAGGCGAATGGACGGAAGTAAACTGTAAGTCAACTGTTGTACCGGCTAAGGTTATTCCAGCCCCTATAAAAAAATATGTAGAAACGAACTATCCCGAAGCGAAGGTACTTAGTATCGAGAGAGACCGTTACGATTATGAAGTAAAGTTGTCCAATTTCTGGGAAATCAAATTCGATATGAATTTCAATGTGATCGATATGGATAATGACCGGGATTAAGAGCCTGTCTGAATTTTACTCGATACGAATTTGTTAATCATTTATAGAATAATGCAGCTATCCATGAGGGTAGCTGTTTTTTTATTGATGTTGAAAATCGTATCTTTGCGATATGGAAGATACGTATAAAACGATAGCCCGAACTTCTGAGGGGTTGTATAAAGAAAAAATGAGTAAGTTCATCTCTTTTGCAGTTCCGGTTTCTACGTTAGATGAAGTTAAGGAAAACCTTGAAATATATCAGAAGAAGTATTATGATGCCCGACACATTTGTTGGGCGTATATGCTGGGACATCAACGTGTGGACTTTCGTTCGAATGATAACGGAGAACCTTCGGGAACAGCAGGAAAACCTATACTCGGACAAATCAATTCGTTCGGACTGACGAATATATTGATTGTCGTAATTCGTTATTTCGGAGGAATAAAATTGGGAACGAGCGGGCTGATCGTCGCTTATCGTGAAGCTGCTGCCGAAGCGATCCGGGCGAATGAAATAATTGAATGCCTTGTTGAGGATGATATACGTGTGGCGTTTGAATATCCTTTTCTGAATGATGTGATGCGTATTGTAAAAGAGGATAATGTTACTATAATTTCTCAATATTTTAATTTAGATTGTGATATGACCCTTCGTGTGCGTCGATCGGCTGTCGATTATCTCCGTTCACGGCTTGCTAAAGTGGAGAGTCTTCGTTTTTTAGAAGAATAGAGTATTTGTTTTCCTATATAAATAATGAAAAAAATCAAGGCGAGAGTAGAAATTAGAATACCATCTTTTATTCCGGGAGGAACGTATGTGAAATTTATGGTATTTTTACCTTTATCTCCTTTTACTGCCATGAACGAAATATTTGTTTTTATAATTTCTCTTTTTTCTCCGTTAACGGTTGCCGAAAATCCCGAATCGTACGGAACACTGAAAAAAATAAGATTTTCTTTAGGTAAATTAATTTCGGCAGTGAATCCGGTTGAGTTTCCGTGAAATGAAGAACATACGATTTCATTTCTTTTTCGGGAAAGCTGCGCAACATCCATACTGGTGTCTATTTTTGTATATTGAAATAATGAGCGGTATTTTTCCCAATCCTGTTTTTCGAGAACGATAGAGGACAAGAGAATGTTACATCGATTTTTTTGAGGATCGGTCTGATGTATCGAGTCGAATTCTGTCCGGTTTATAGCTCTGTCGTAAGTAAATCCGAAAGGAATAAAATTTTGATTTTCGTATATTTCAGATTTGTTGTTCTTCTTTTTTAATCGGAATCCTTCGGGAATATATTTTGTGTTAAAAGGTACATATCTGTAAAAGTAACGTACCGATAATAATGCATCGGTATATTCCCGGTTTTCTAATGACGGTTCGTTGGTGGGGCTTTTTATATTTTCTATATATCCCGAAATGCTTATGAAATCTGCATGAGAACGACTTTGCAAACTGTGGAATACCGATATTGCAGGTTCATTTTGATATAACCCCATATTCATGTGGTTTGCCGGATCGAAGTCTATCCGATATTCATATTGAGGAGATATATTATGAATAGAGTCGGTCAGAAAAACGGTTAAACTTTGGTCGCTGTTGTTGACTCCGTCTATCCGGTTATTTATTTCGATAAAGCTTCCCATATTTATTGCAGAAGCAAGACATGTGATAAACAGCAGATTTTTGGAGGATATACGATAATTGATTATGACGAACAGTAAAAGATAATTTATTATGGTCAAAATGGTTGAATATCCTGATATCAGTTTATTCGTGTCGGTATATCTTCCGAACCAATTTGTCCATCGTGATGAGAACATCTCTCCGAACCACCCTTTTTCGCAGATAAATTGTCCTGAAATAAAAGGAACGGTAATCAGAATGAGGAATGTGAGAATATATAAGAAATATTTATGAGAAATGGGATTATACAGTTTATCGGGGTGCGACAATATGTTTATTGTAGAAAGTGCTAAAATAAGAGACAAAGCGTACCACCAACGGGTATATGAATAGTTGCTCCACAGGTTGAAAGAGGCATTTAACGGTGCGATCAGAGAAATAATGACCAGACATATCAGAAGTTGAGACAACCAGTTACGGGGATGCTGCCGAATGAATGAAACTGCCAGTATTGCGCCTGTGATCGGTAGAAAAGCACCTATTGAACTCCAGTTGAGAATTTGGGGATAAAAGGCAGGGATTTCAAGACTTCCTGCCGGCATGAATAAGGCCCTGAGACGTTCTAATATGTTGAATATGCCTGTTTTGAATTTCCAAATCCTATCGACTCTCGGAGCTTCTGAGATTTTATACCATGCCGGAAGTATCAGAAATGCAGTTAATAATATTCCTAAAATTCCTTCGATGAGTATTGCCGAATAATCGTTTCGTTTATTGCCAGCCCAATCTCCCGATTTGAATCTGAAGAGAGCATAAATTACGATAAATATTCCTGAAGATACGAAAAAATAATAATTGGTAAGCAGGTTGATGAAAACGGCAAAGGTCAGTAATCCCGGAATCCGTTTCTTTTTGTAGAGTCGTAATTCCAAAGCTGTCGGAATTAAGGGAAAAAGTGCTATAACATCGGTAAAATGATTAAATTGCGTATTTAGAATCGTAAACGAGGAGAATGTATATAGCAACGACCCTATAATTGCATATATAGGTTTCTTTATAAAAATTCTGAAATAGAGAAAAGAGGTAATCCCGCAGACGAAAAATTTTAATAAAATTGAAACGGTAATTCCTTGTAGGATATGGTTTTCAGGAAATAAGGTGGCTATCCAGACAAATGGACTTCCCACAGTATAAAAGGCATATCCTCCTAAAAAGTTGTCTCCTAAAAATGAATTCCAACTCCAGTAGGGCATCCCCGTTGAGAACATTCGTTTAGTCTCAAGTATAAACGGTATTTGCTGAGTAATATAATCTGCTTTTGAGACAAAATATCCCCCATGTTGTATAATGGAGGGCAACATACCTGCAAATGCGGTTATTAGGCTTAATATACCTGATAATAGTATATTTACGAATATATTTATACGCCCGTGTTTTTCCATGGGAAGGCAAATTTATAATTCTTCTTGTTCCAGAATATTTTGTAACGTAAGAACCGCCTCTTCTACCGTTTTTATATGGGTGATAGATATAGATCGTTTTCCCTTGATTTCCCTCAGTTGGCACTGTCGGGGATTCTTTTGCAGATAACTTAATACTTTACCGAAAACAGGAGACTGAAAATAGCGGATGTTATTATCCGAAACAAAAAACAGATTCATCTTTTCCTGTTTCAATACTACTTTTTCCATACCTAACTGTTTGGCCAGTTGTCGGAGGGTAACGATACGGATAAGCTCTTTCCCTTCATGAGGTATGCGTCCGAACCTATCTTCCAGTTTTGCTGAGAATGCTTGTATGTCCGAGGCTCGTTCCATATTATCCAACTCCTGATAGAGGGAAATCCGTTCCGAGTCATTCGGGATGTAGCTGTTGGGAAATAATAGTTCCATGTCTGATTCTATGGTGCAGTCGCTGACAAATGTTTCTCGTTCGCCGGGAAGAACCACGCTATTTTCGTTATAAACATCCGTAAATTCCTCATTTTTCAATTCTTCTACAGCTTCTTTCAATATTTTTTGGTAGGTTTCATATCCTAAGTCTGCAATGAATCCGCTTTGTTCTGCCCCCAATAAATTCCCTGCTCCTCGAATATCCAGATCTTGCATGGCGATATGTATTCCGCTTCCAAGTTCTGAAAAACTCTCTATCGCTTGTAATCGGCGGCGGGCATCCACACTCAGTTCTCGCAATGGTGGAGTAAGGAGATAACAAAAAGCCTTTTTATTGCTTCTGCCTACACGTCCCCGTAATTGATGAAGTTCGCTTAACCCGAAATTTTGAGCATTATTGATAATAATCGTGTTGGTGTTGGGCATGTCGATTCCCGATTCGATGATGGTGGTCGCTATCAATACATCATAGTCGTAATTTGTAAAATCGATAATTGCTTGTTCGAGTTTTTCGGGTTCCATTTGTCCGTGACCTACGATTGTTCTGGCGTCCGGAATAAGGCGATGTACGAGATTTTCCAGTTCATAAAGCTGTTTTACTCTGTTATTGACGATAAATACCTGGCCGTTTCGACTCATTTCGAAATTGATGGCTTCTTTGATAATATCTTCATTAAATCCGTGAACCTCGGTCTGTATCGGGTATCTGTTAGGGGGGGGAGTCGTTATGGCCGAAAGATCCCGAGCACCCATTAACGAAAATTGTAAAGTACGAGGAATCGGTGTTGCTGACATGGTCAAAGTATCTACATTTGTCTTTATTTGTTTCAGTTTTTCTTTAACGGCAACTCCGAATTTCTGTTCTTCATCGATGATAAGTAATCCTAAATCTTTAAATTTTACATCTTTTCCTATGATGCGGTGTGTACCTATCAGTATGTCGATTTTACCTTCTGATAAGTTTTTGAGTATCTGTCGTGTTTCTGCAGAAGTTCTTGCCCGGCTTAGGTAGTCTACTTTAACGGGAAAATCTTTAAGTCGTTCGCTAAATGTTTTATAGTGTTGAAATGCCAGTACGGTAGTTGGGACAAGAACAGCTACTTGCTTATTATCGCATGCAGCTTTAAAAGCAGCCCGGACTGCAATTTCAGTTTTTCCGAATCCGACATCTCCGCATATCAGCCTGTCCATAGGGCGTTCTTTCTCCATATCGGCTTTTACTTCGGCTGTCGATTTCAATTGATCGGGTGTGTCCTCATAAATAAATGACGCTTCGAGTTCTTGCTGCATGAATGTGTCGTGGGAAAATGCGAATCCTTTTTCTTCTTTTCTTTTGGCATACAGTTTGATAAGATCGCGGGCAATATCTTTCATCTTGCTCTTGGTCTTTTCTTTCATCCGTTCCCATGCTCCTGTCCCTAATTTGTTGATTCGGGGAGGTTCTCCTTCTTTTGCCCGGTATTTGGCTAATTTGTGCAGAGCGTGTATGCTGACGAAAAGAATGTCGTCATTTTGATAAATGAGTTTAATGACTTCTTGCATTTTTCCATTGATCTCTGTTCGTATCAGTCCTCCGAATTTTCCGACACCGTGATCTATGTGAACGATATAATCTCCTATTTCGATTTGTTGCAGTTCTTTAAGTGAGAGAGCGAGTTTTCCCGAACGGGCTTTGTCGCTTTTCAGACTGTATTTGTGGAATCGGTCGAACAATTGATGGTCTGTAAAAAAGCAGGCTTTCAATTCCCGGTCTATAAAACCTTCGTGTAGTGTTTTCTGTACAGGGGTGAACGAGATATTTTCACCTTTATCTTCAAAAATGCTTTGAATACGTTGTATCTGTTTTTCGCTGTCGCTTAAAATATAAAGAGTATATCCCTCTTTCAAGAAAGAGGTGAACGAATCGATAACCAGTTCGAAATTCTTGTGATAGATCGGTTGAGGCGAGCATTCTATTCTCAGAATGGCTGCGTCTGGGGAAAGACTTTTATTCCCATAATCGATTCGTTTAAATTCGAATATTTTTTTGCGGAATGTGTCCGGGTCTATGATTTTTTTTCCTGCATTAAGATCGCCTTCTTCGGTTATCAATAATTGATCGGACAGAGTTTCTCCGGCAATTCCGTTGATTCGTTCTATGCACCATGCCAGATCTCTGAATCCGAAAATTGTTTTCGGATCGATAAACTCCAGAAAAGAGATGCCGTTAGCTTCGTTATTCATCATGTTGGGAATAATGAATATCTCTTCGAATTGATCATTGGACAATTGCGACTCTATATCGAAAGATCGGATACTTTCGATGTCATCTCCGAAAAAATCGATACGGTAGGGCTGGTCGAAAGAAAAAGAATAAACATCGAGAATACTGCCTCTTACAGCATATTGTCCCGGTTCATATACGTAATCGACTCGCTCGAAGCCATATTTGAAAAGAATATCCGAAATGTTCGTGATGTCTGCTTTCCCGTTCTTTACCAAGTGGATCGTTTTCTCAGATAGTGTGGTTTCTCTGACGACTTTTTCAGCCAAAGCTTCCGGACAAGTAACAACGATCAAAGATCGGTCGGTCTGCCTCAGACGGTTAAGAGTTTCTGTCCGTAGTATTTCGTTTGCCGCATCCACTTGTCCGTATTTAATGGCACGTTTATAGCCGGAAGGAAAAAATACGATATTTCCTTCTCCTTGTATTTGCACCAAATCATGATAAAGATATCCTGCTTCTTCCATATCGTTCGCAACCAGAACGACAGGCCTTCCGCAAGTGGATAGTGACGAGAGCAATAACGAGGCTGCAGAACCTTGTAGTCCGGTTATGTGGATTGTCTTTGTCCGGTTATCCGCAACAAGATTTTGTAATGCTTTTTGCCGGGCAGGCGTATTGAAAAGCGTATATAATGAGTCGATTTTCATTTTGTAGAAATAATCATCCGTAAAGTTTGACAAAAATACATCTTTTTGATCAAACTGCGAGATAGAAATTATTGCATGTTAATCATTATTTACTATTCATTTTACGTAGTTTTTCAATTTGTAGTATCTTTGTCACATTGATTTTTTGATAAATAAACGATTTATCGATAGGCTCATGAGCTCGAATGTGAAATCTGACGGGGTGGTGATTATCCCGACTTATAATGAAAAAGAGAATATAGAAAATATCATTTGCAAAGTTCTTTCTTTGGAACATGCGTTCGATATTTTGGTAATTGATGATGGTTCGCCGGATGGAACGGCGGATATAGTGAAGCGGTTGATGACAGAATTTACAGGTCGCTTATTTATTATTGAACGTTCAGGGAAACAGGGACTGGGTACGGCATATATAACCGGATTTAAGTGGGCGCTTGCTCATGGTTATGAATATATTTTCGAAATGGATGCCGATTTTTCTCATAACCCTGACGACCTTTTAAAGTTATGGGATGCTTGCGCCAACAAAGGTGCGGATGTTGCTATCGGGTCTCGTTATATAACGGGGGTAAATGTCGTAAATTGGCCGATGGGTCGGGTGATGATGTCATATTTTGCATCAAAATATGTACGGTTTGTCACAGGAATGAATATTGCCGATACGACTGCAGGATTTAAATGTTATCGTCGGGAAGTTTTAGAAACGATCGATTTGGATAATATCCGGTTCAAAGGGTATGCATTTCAAATAGAAATGAAGTTTACAGCATATAAGTGTGGCTTCAAGTTGGTAGAAGTTCCTATTATTTTTATAAATCGGGTATTGGGCACTAGTAAAATGAATAGCAGCATTTTCGGAGAGGCTGTTTTCGGAGTAATTAAATTGAAATATGACAGTTGGTTCAAGAAATATCCCCATAAAAAAAGCAATGCGGCATCATGAGAAAAATACTGATAAAAAATGCAACGTTAATAAATGAAGGATATGCAGGAATAGCTTCGGTTCTTATCGAAGGAGATAAAATTGCTGCGGTTTACCCCGAAGAGTGTACCATCGAAATGGAGCGTAATGCGGATGAGGTTGTAGATGCCTTTGGCAAATGGCTTCTACCCGGTGTTATCGATGATCAGGTACATTTTAGAGAACCCGGCTTGACTTATAAGGCTGATATGCATTCCGAATCGATGGCTGCGGTGGCAGGCGGGGTGACTTCTTATATGGAAATGCCGAATACGAACCCTCAAACGACAACGAAAGAGGCTCTCGACTGGAAATTTAATCGGGCAGCCGAAACCTCAGTTGCCAATTATTCTTTTTATATGGGGGCTACGAATGATAATATAGAAGAGCTTTACAAGATCGATCACCGACGTGTGTGCGGAGTAAAGCTGTTTATGGGGTCTTCTACGGGAAATATGTTGGTGGATCAACCTGTTGCGTTGGAAAGGATTTTTTCCGAAATACCTGCATTGATAGCCGTACATTGTGAAAAGGAAGAAATTATCCGGGCTAATCGGGAATATTATGTATCTCGTTTTGGTGAAGAATTGCCGGTGCTTTTTCATCCGTTAATACGGAGTGCAGAAGCTTGTTATGCATCATCTTCACAAGCCGTCGATCTGGCGGTACGGAATAATGCCAGATTGCATTTGTTACATCTTTCTACGGCACGAGAACTCTCTTTGTTGGATGATTCTCCCTTGTCCGAGAAAAAAATTACAGGAGAGGTATGTGTACATCACCTTTTCTTTGATGATAACGATTATGCTGAATATGGGAATAGAATAAAATGGAATCCGGCTATTAAGACTTGTGCCGACCGTTTGGCTCTGACAGAGGCTGTAAGGACCGGACGAATCGATGTGGTGGCTACTGATCATGCACCTCATCTTTGGAGTGAGAAACAAGGTTCTTGTTTAAAAGCGGCTTCGGGAGGTCCGTTAGTTCAGCATTCTTTATTGGTGATGTTGGATAAAGTAAAGAAAGGTGATTTTACGCCCGAACAAGTAGTGAGGCGCATGTGTCATGCTCCTGCCGATCTGTTTCATATAGAAAAACGAGGCTATGTCCGCCCCGGATATTTTGCAGACTTGGTACTTGTCGACCCGAATCGGAGTTATACGGTCACGGCAGAAAATATTCTGTCAAAATGCGGATGGTCTCCGTTTATGGGATATACTTTCCCTATGTCGATAGATCGAACTTATGTGAATGGAACTCTTGTTTATGATAAGGGTATAGTTGATGTGAATTATCGGGGCAGAGAACTTGTTTTTGATAACTAACTCTGTAAATATGAGATTGGCACTTTGGGTCGGGATAGGTGGTTTTACGGGTAGCATAGTCCGTTATCTGTTATCTAAATATATATTTAGTCAGGCGGGTAGTGCATTTCCATGGGCGACTTTGGCAGTTAATTTATCAGGATGTTTTATTATCGGGCTGTTGATAGGATGGTTTGCCCGTTGTGAAAATTTGTCTGCAGAAGTACGCATGTTTTTGACGGTCGGTTTTTGCGGAGGTTTTACAACCTTTTCGACATTTGCCAGTGAATCTCTGTTACTGCTCAAGGCCGGGGAATGGCTGAATTTTTCTTTGTATACCGTAATTAGTGTTACATGCGGCATAGCATTAACGGCTTTGGGTTCTTTTATTGCGTTATCTGTACGGAACGGATAAATTTCTTTTGTCTTTTTGTTGAACATTCACCTTCATGAAGTAGTTTATATCTTGTTATATAATGAATTTTTAAATGACAAGATATGAAAAAGATTATTTTGATCGGAGCTAGCGGTTATGTAGGTTCTGCCATTATGAAAGAAGCTTTAAATCGAGGGATGCAAGTTACGGCGATTGTACGACATCCTGAGAAAATCACGATAAAGGATGCTAATCTGACTGTGAAAAAAGGCGATGTTACTGACATTGACAAGATTGCACGTTTAAGTAAAGGTGCGGATGTTATTGTCAGCGCTTATAATCCCGGTTGGAATAATCCGGATATTTATGAGGAGACATTGTCTGTATATCCGAAAATTTTAGAAGCTGTAAAAAAATCGGGAGTTCCTCGTTTTTTAATGGTTGGGGGGGCAGGAACTTTGTTTGTCGAACCGGGACTCCGTTTGATCGATTCAGGGATGATTCCCGAAACTATTTTACCGGGAGTGAAATCATTGGGAGAGTTTTATTTAAATACTTTATCGAAAGAAAAAGAGGTAGATTGGGTGTTTTTTTCTCCGGCTGCAAATTTATTTCCGGGAAAACGGACAGGAAAATTTAGATTAGGCAAAGATAATATGATTGTTGACGATCAGGGAGAAAGTTCTGTTTCTGTCGAAGATTATGCTGCTGCGATGATCGATGAAGTTGAATATCCTACACATCACTACGAACGCTTTACAATCGGTTATTGATTTGAAAATCAATTATAAAAATATCTGAAAATTTTAATGAACCCGAAATATGGATAGTAGAGACAGGCAAGAATAAATGAAAAGTACCGTTTTATTCGTACACAAGATAAAACGGTGCTTTTCTATTTTATTTAGACAGGCTCTTAAGAGTTTTTATTTTTATAGGCATCCGGTATAAATTTCCCGTGCTACTTCGGCTGTTACGTTTTTGTTTTCTCCGTATGCTATATTATGAGCTTTGAGCCTGTTGTAGATAATATCTACAGCCTCTGCCGGAATTCCGTATTCACTCATTCGCGTGCGCAATCCCATTTGCCGAAAAAACTCTTCAGTTTTTTCGATTGCTTTGTCTGCCTTTTCTTCTTTGCTTCCTGTTGTTATGTTCCATACTCTTTCAGCGTATTGAGCCAATTTTTCCGTTTTTTGTTTTTTCAAAACACGGAGTAAAGACGGATATACGACAGCAAGCGTTTCGGCATGATCGAGGCCATAAAGCACTGTGAGTTCATAACCTATGCGGTGTGTTGCCCAATCTTGCGGAACACCCATACTCACAAAGTCATTTAGAGCCATAGATGCACACAGCATGAAGTTTGCCATTGTGTCATAATCTTTTTGATTTTCCAATACTTTCGGACCTATTTCAATGAGAGAAAGCAGTACACCTTCAGCCCATCGGTCCATCAAAATACCGTTTCCCGTAGTAGTCATGTACTGTTCCATGATATGCATAAAAGCATCTACAATTCCATTGGAAAGCTGTTTTTTAGGAAGAGTATATGTTACTTCCGGATCAAGGATCGAGAATTGAGGTGATGATTTAGGAGTGATAAATGAAACTTTTTCTTGTGTACGTCGGCGTGAAAGTACTCCTCGATAGTTCATTTCTGATCCGGTTGCCGGAAGAGTGAGAACTGTCGCCAGAGGTGTCGTTTTTGTAATTTTTTCGGGATGTATAGCTAATTCCCAAGCATCTTCACCTGTGTAGGGGATTGCATGTGCGATAAATTTTGTACCATCTATTACAGAACCGCCTCCGACAGCAACCAGATAATTTATCTTATTGTCGCGGGCTAATGTAACCGCTTTCATTACTGTGTCATAATCGGGATTCGGTTCTATACCCCAGAATTCGATGTTAAAATGATTTGACAGAGCATTCTTTACTTGTTCATAAACTCCGTTTTTCTTAGCGCTACCTCCTCCGAAACATACCATGATACGTTTGTCGGAGGGTATTTCCGTCCCAAGCTTGGCGATGGTTCCTTTCCCGAAAATAAGTCGGGTCGGATTTTGGAAATCAAAATTATTCATTGTAAGATAAATTAAAAGTTTATTTCATAAAACGTTTCAATATTGATAATTTCCCTGCGTATGGAGCGAATTTTATTCCCGGATTGATGTGCGTTGTAGTAGAAAGAACTGATTTTGTATGGCTGAATGTATAAAAACTGTCAATACCGTGATAACGCCCTATTCCGCTATGGCCTACGCCTCCGAATGGCAAGTCGGGATTGGCGAGGTGAGTTACTACGTCATTTATACAGACTCCTCCTGATGAGGTTTTTTCTAATATTTCTCGTATGTTTTTCTTGTTTTTTCCGAAATAATACAAAGCCAAAGGTTTTTCCTGACTATTGATATAATCAATAACCGTTTCCCGTTCATTGAATGTCATAACGGGAAGAATCGGTCCGAAAATCTCTTCATTCATGATTCTGTTTTCGGGAGTAATTCCCGAAATGACGGTCGGAGCGATATACAAATCTTTTTCATCGTATTTCCCTCCGGCTTCTATTTTGCCTTGCTTTAGCAGCAACATCAGGTTGTAAAATCGTCCCGAGTGTATAATACGGGGATAATCCGGACTTTTTTGGGGATCTTTTCCGTATTGGCGGATAATTTCATCTTTTAATTTGAGAATCAAATCATTTTTAATATCCTGATGTACGAAAATATAATCGGGGGCGACACAAGTCTGTCCGCAATTTAGAAACTTTCCCCAGACGATCCGTCTGGCAGCAATGTCGATATTAGCGTCTTTATCGATGATACACGGACTTTTCCCCCCTAATTCGAGTGTGACAGGTGTCAGATGTTTGGATGCGGCCTCCATAACCCGTTTTCCGTATTCTACACCTCCGGTGTAAAATATATAGTCATATCGTTGTTGTAGTAAAAGATCGGTTTCTCTATTGTCGGCTTCTATCAATATTACATGGCACGGATCGAAAGCTTCTTTAATGATTTTTTTACTGACAGCAGTAGTGTGCGGAGAGGCGGGAGATGGTTTTAATATGACGCAATTTCCTGCTGCCACAGCTCCGATTAATGGTGCGAATAACAGTTGGAATGGATAATTCCATGGAGATAGTATCAATGAAATGCCGTAAGGCTCATATTGGATATGACTTTTTGATCCGAAAAGAAATAATGGTGTTTTTACTCTTTTCGGAGAAGACCAGTTTTTTAGTTTTTTTAGTGTCCGGTTAAGTTCTGTCAAAACAAAACCTGTCTCAGTAATATAACTTTCGAATTTCGATTTTTTCAGGTCATCCCAAAGAGCCTTTTCTATATCCGGTTCATACTTTTCTATAGCTTTTTTTAACTGTATAAGGGCTGCTTTTCTAAAAGATATCGGTTTGGTTATCTGACTATTGAAGTATGCCCGTTGAGCATTTATATGATCTGAAATATTCATTCTGTTTTCTAAGCAGTAATTATATTGTTGCGGGTGTCAAAGGTAATCATTTTTTGTACAATTGTTCACGATTCTACAGCCCTTTTCAGCAAACAAATAATAAAATAGTTTGTTATATCCCTAAAAGCTTGTCTAAATTTTGTCCGGGTCAGATTTGGACGTTTTTTTCGAAGATGATGGCTGGTTCTCTGACGAATGAAGGAGGGAAAAAAGGCTGGAAGAAAACACAAAAATGACCAGATAATATTTTTTATAGGGAAATTCAGACAATCCATAAAAACCTGAAAAGAGAAAAATGGCAAAGAGAAATCTTATTTTATCGTTGGTATGTGTGGTTTTATCGGGTATGTTGACGTATGCCTATGGCCAAAATAAGCGGGATGCAGGGCAAAAATATTTGACTCGTCCCTTACCGCAGGCTTGGGAGGCCGATACATTGTTTTTACAGCAACAGCCGATAGAGGGAAAATGGTGGTCGGAGTTACAAGATTCTCAATTGGATTCGATTATCGGGTTAGCGTTGCAGAATAACCAAGATCTGCTTGCTGCTGCCGATCGCATACGGACGGCCCATGCGACATTGAGAATACAGCAAGGATATTATTATCCGAATTTGAATTTTTCGGCCGGTTGGACAAAGTTGCAGAACAGCAGGCAGATGAATAAGGAGTTTATCGATTCTCCTACTATGAATCAGCGATATGCTTCCGGTGAATTATCTACAAGTTGGGAATTGGATGTGTTCGGTTCTATTCGGAGCAGAGTGAAATCCAGCAAAGAACAGTTTCGGGCTACACAAGAAGAATATAATGCCGTTTTGGTCTCTTTGACAGCAGAAGTTGCAACAGCTTATGCCGAATTGAGAACTTTACAGCAGGAGTTGCTGGTCGCTCAGAAAAATATGGCTTCGCAGCAGGCAATCTTGCATATTACCGAAGTGCGTTATAATACCGGGCTTGCCTCTCAGTTGGATGTATCTCAAGCTAAATCGGTTTATTACAGTACAAAGGCATCTATTCCGTCGATCGAAGCCGGTATTCGGCAACAAATAAATGCATTAGCTGTTTTGTCCGGATTATATCCTTCCGATTTGTATACGGCGTTAAAAGATCCTCGTCCGATTCCGGATTATATGAAAATTGTCAGTATAGGTATTCCTGTCAATTTATTGCGGCAACGACCTGATATTCGTAGTGCCGAACGGTCTGTTGCGGCAGCGGCAGCTTCGGTAGGTGCAGCCAAGTCTGATTATTTCCCAAAATTTTATTTGAAAGGAAGTATCGGTTTTGCAGCGAGAGATATGGACAAATTTTTTGATCATAACAGTTTGACTTATCAAATTGCTCCGACTTTATCATGGACTCTTTTTCAAGGTCGTCAACTGACTCAAGCAACTAAAGAAGCAAAAGCTGTTTTGGATGAAAATATCCGGCAATATAACCAGACGGTTTTGGGAGCGGTTCAAGAAGTAGATAATGCCATGTCGTCATATACCAATGCTGTTAAACAAGTTGTCGCACTGCGTGAGTTGGTGGTACAAGGAGAGGTCACCCTTAAACTTTCTTTGGATTTGTATAAACGGGGATTAGCGACTTTTCAAAATGTGTTGGATGCTCAGCGCTCTTTGTTGAGTTATCAAAATTCTTTGGTTTCGGCACAAGGGGGGACTCTCTCTTCTCTTATAGAACTGTATCGTGCTGTCGGGGGAGGTTGGCAAATAGATCAGAATAAAAACGAATAATAATAAATCCCATGACGAAAAATATTTTAAAAAACAGACTTTTTCTTTTTGCAGGAGTAGGATTTGTTCTCTTTTCTTGTACATCTAAAAAAACGGAACAAAGAATGTCTGTTCCGGAAATCTCTGTTGCATACCCGGTTGTGAGGCCGGTTATATTACATAAAACATATCCCGGTTATTTATCTTCGGTGAATACTGTGGATCTGATGGCACGGGTGAACGGTTATTTGCAAAGCACTCCGTTTACGGCCGGTTCGTTAGTCAAAAAAGGTCAATTGTTATTTGTAATTGAACCTACGTTATATGAGGATGCTGTAAAAAGGGCTGAAGCCGGGCTGAAAAATGCACAGGCAAGTCTCGATTATGCAGAGAATAATTATGTCCGTATGAAAGAAGCTTCTCGGAGCGATGCTATCAGCGAAATAGATTTGATTAAATCTGCAACTCAATTAATTAGTGCAAAATCGAACGTGAAAGACGCTGAGGCGCAACTTGAAACTGCAAAAACAAATTTAGGATATTGTTATGTACGCGCGCCTTTCTCCGGTCATATATCGAAGTCGATATATAGTGTCGGCAGTTATATCAGCGGAGAAGGTCAGGCGGCTAAATTGGCGACTATTTATCAGGACGATAAAATGAATGCCTATTTTAATATCGAAGATAATCAGTATTTACAAATGCTTGCTTCTACTGATAAGAAAGGTGTTGAAGAACGTTTACCCGGAGAAGTGGAAATTCTTTTTCAATCGCCTTTATCCCGTCCCTATATGGGAAAATTGAATTATCTGTCTCCGAATATCGATCTCTCGACGGGAACATTGAGTATTCGTGCCGAAATTGAGAATCCTGATAATGAATTGAAGGATGGTTTATATGTGAATATCCGTTTACCGTACGGCAAACAAGATAGTGCCGTTTTAGTAAAAGATGCTTCTATCGGTACCGACCAATTGGGTAAATATCTTTATGTGGTTAATGATTCTAACCGGGTGTCTTATCGGCATATTGAAACGGGAGAATTGTTTTCTGATACTCTCAGACTTGTAAAATCCGGATTGCAGCCGAAAGACCGTTATGTGACGAAAGCTCTGTTGAAAGTACGGGAAGGAATGGAGATAAAACCTGTATTAGAGAAAAATTAACCGGACTATATTGAATAAAAATACAAAGACATGATATCTAAATTCTTTATAAACAGACCGATTTTTGCTACTGTACTCGCCTTACTTATGGTATTGGCCGGTGTCGTGGCGCTTGAGTCGTTACCGGTTGCTCAGTTTCCCGATATAACACCTCCGACAGTACAAGTGTCGGCAGTATATCCCGGGGCAAGTGCCGAAACCGTTGCCCGTACGGTAGGTGCTCCGATAGAGGAACAAGTCAACGGAGTGGACGGCATGATTTATATGAGTTCTTCATCTTCCAGTTCGGGACAATATACATTGACGGTAACATTTGAGGTCGGCACGGATGTCGATATGGCTACTGTTTTGGTTCAGAATCGGGTAAATATAGCGCAAGGAAATCTTCCTGAAGCTGTGATACAACAGGGAATCGTTACAAAAAAACAATCTACGAATATCGTAATGTTCTTGTCTCTGCAATCTGATAACCCGATGTATGACGGGTTATATCTTTCAAATTATGCGAGCCTTAATTTGACCGACCAACTTTCCCGCTTGCCGGGAGTTGGGGCTGTAACTGTATTCGGAACAGGAAATTATAGTATGCGTGTATGGCTTGATCCGGAAATTATGCGTATCCGGAAATTGACTCCGGCAGATGTATATAGTGCTATACAGTCTCAAAATATGGAGGTCTCTGCCGGAACTGTTGGAGAACCACCTTTGGATAGGAAAGAAGCATTCCAGTTTACTTTGACGGCAAAGGGGCGTTTGACTACTCCTGACGAATTCGGAAATATCGTAATTAAAACTTTGCCGGACGGTAAATATTTGCGATTGAAGGATATTGCCCGTATCGATAGGGGAAGTGCATCTTATAGTGTGACTTCGACTCAAAATGGGAAGCAAGCTGCTGCAATTGCTATTTATCAATTACCCGGATCTAATTCTCTTAATGTTGCGAAAAATGTTAAGGCGAAAATGCAGGATTTGGAAAAATATTTACCGGAAGGGGTGCATTATGAGGTAGTATTGGATACTACCGAATTTGTGACGGCTTCTATTGACGAGGTGTTGGTTACTTTTGTCGAAACCACCTTGTTGGTCATGCTTGTCATATTGCTTTTCTTGCAAAGTTTCAGAGCCGTGATAATCCCTTCTCTGACTATTCCGGTTTCTCTTATTTGTACATTTGCTGTGATGCATCTGTTCGGTTTTTCGATAAATACGTTGACTCTTTTCGGCTTGGTATTGGCAATAGCCATAGTTGTGGACGATGCCATAGTCGTAGTTGAAAATTCGTCTCGTCTTCTCGATACCGGAAAATACACCAATAAAGAGGCGGTTACTCAAGCTATGGAAGAGATTACAGGCCCTGTGATCGGTGTGGTTTTGGTGTTGCTGGCGGTGTTTATACCTACGGCCTTTATTAGTGGTATCACAGGTGAACTTTATAAACAGTTTGCGTTAACGATTGCAACAGCTACGGTTTTTAGCGGAATTAATTCTTTGTCTTTGACGCCGGCTTTGTGCGCATTATTTTTAAAACCGACTAAAGACCCTAAATTTTTCTTGTATAAAGGATTCAATAAGGTATATGATAAAACTCTCGGAGCTTATGTAAAGGCTATTACCTATTTTCTTCGCAAGCCGGTAATTACGATGTCTCTTTTTCTCATTTTGTCTGTCGGGGCGCTTTGGTTGTTTTTACGTTGGCCTACATCATTTATTCCTCAGGAAGATCAAGGGTATTTTGTCGTATCCGTGCAGCTCCCGAATGCTGCAAACTTGCAACGTACAGAAGAGGTGTCCCGAAAAATCATGAAAATGCTCGATTCTTATCCTGAAGTTCGCACCTATTTGTGTATAAATGGTTTCTCGATGATGCAGGGAGCAAATGCGTCGAACGGTGCGACTTTTTTTGTCATGTTGAAAAATTGGGACGAACGTAAAGCTAAAGATGAGAGTGTATTTTCTGTTGTGAATCGACTAAATGCTCAAGCTGCATCTATTCAGGAGGCTGTTATTTTTGCAGTCAATCCTCCTGCAATATCGGGCATGGGAGTAAGCGGAGGTTTACAGTTTGAGCTGGAAGATAGAAATAGTTTGGGTACTACAGCATTACAGGATGCTGTTTCGGCACTGTTGGAACAAGCCGGAACAGAACCGGCGATAATGACTCTCAATTCTATGTTTCAGGGGAATACGCCTCAGTATTTTTTGAATATAGACAGAGATAAAGTTAAAATGCAAGGTTTGGTACTGAGTGATGTTTTTTCGACGCTTTCATATTATATGGGTTCGGCTTATGTCAATGATTTTGTTCAATTCGGGCGCATTTATCAGGTTAAGTTAGGAGCTGCCGCCGATAGCCGTACGGTGATAGGTGATGTCTTGAAACTGAGCGTTCGTAATCAGAACGGTGATATGGTACCTTTTTCAGCATTTACTACATTGGAAGAGCAATTGGGACTTAATCTGGTGAATAGATATAATATGTATTCTTCTGCGGCTATTACGGCTATAACTACACCCGGATTCAGTTCGCAGCAAGGAATTCAGGGGATGGAAAATTTAAGTAATCGGGTATTAGGGACTACGTTCGGTTATGATTGGACAGGAGAGGCGTATCAGGAAACTCAAGCAAGTTCTTCGGTTAGTCTAATTTTCGGACTGGCCATCTTGGTCGTTATTTTGGTTCTTGCAGCCCAATACGAGAGTTGGACGAGCCCTATTGCTGTGATACTCGGATTGCCGTTTGCCATATTGGGGGCGGTACTCGGTTGCATGTTATTGGGATTGTCTATCAGTATTTATAGTCAGATCGGGATTATTCTTTTAATTGCACTTTCAGCGAAAAATGCTATTTTAATTGTTGAGTTCGCTATCGATTATCGTAAAAAGGGCGAGTCGATTACCGAAGCGTCTATAGAAGCCGGACGAGTGCGATTACGCCCGATTTTGATGACTTCATTTGCTTTTATATTGGGAGTAATGCCCCTTATTTTTGCGACCGGAGCAGGAGCTTCGAGCCGTATATCATTGGGTACGGCAGTTGTTTTCGGTATGGCGGTGAATACTTTGTTGGGTACGTTATTTATTCCGAATTTTTATCATCTGATGCAGTCTATTCATGAAAAGTTTCAGAAGAAACGCGTTGTACAGGATAATGTACCGGAAGATGATGTAAAAGAATAAAATTTAATAATGGGGGCTTATAAATCGTTTGTAATGAAGTGTGTGTTATGGGTCTATTGGGCAGTGATTATTATTTCCTTGGTTTCTGAAGTTACGTAAAGAGGACTGTTTTCTTTAGGAATGGCACAGATCTCAAGAACGTAGTTATGCCCTATTTCTATGGTGCGCATTGGTATAAAAGATGACTCGGTAATAGGTCTACTTTCCCACTTTGGGTGTGTTTCTTGTTGTTTTTTAAATGTAACATAGTATTTTTCGGCATTGGGAACAGCATCCCACATTATTTTTATTTTATTTTCAGGTTGTTTTGAAATTGGGTCTATAATTTCAAAAATTTCGTGTTTGAAGTTAGTTGGTGTGGCAAGTAATGTTTTTTTTGTGAAGATAAAAGGATAATTAACTGTTGAAGAATTGTACCATTTTGAATTGGTCGGTGCTATAGCTTGAACAGTAATTGTATGCCATTGATCTTCGGTTATGGATGTATTTGTTAAATTGATGTAGTTCTTTGAAATGGTATAGTTTTCACGATCATTGATGGTACAATAATATTTTTCAGCATTAGGAACTGCATCCCATCGAATACATTTATTAGTATAATCGGTTGTGAAGTTAGAAGGTGCAGATAATGCCTCTTCTTCTATGTAGGTATTATTGTCATTCTTCGGATCGCATGAGGAGATTAATGTCGTTATACTCGCGATAGTTACAAATAAATGAAGCCGACAAAATTTGAAATGTGTCATAAAATTATTGAATGATATTAGACTTATGGGCAAATATAGTGAAAATAGTGAGATATTTTATTGTATTTGTATGAAATATTATATAATAAAGAAGGCCCAGAATGTGAATCCGAGCCTTCTTTATTATATATGGTTGCAATTTTATTTGACAATACTCATTTCATCGATGATATTTTTTGCTCCCGCAAACTTGTCTATGATGAATAGTATGTAACGGATGTCGACGCTTATTGTTCGTTGAAGAGCTTCTTCGAATACAATATCGCCGCTCATGGCTTCCCAGTTTCCGTCAAATGCCGTTCCGATAAGTTCTCCGTTAGCATTAAATACCGGACTACCCGAATTTCCGCCGGTAATATCGTTATTCGAGAGGAAGTTTACGGGCATTTCTCCATTCGGCATGGCATACTGACCGAAATCTTTGTTTTTGTAGAGTTCTTTTAGTTTTTCCGGAACTACAAATTCCCAGTTGTTCGGATCTTCTTTTTCCATAACTCCTTTCAACGTAGTATAGTAATGATAATCTATACCGTCTGACGGAGAATACGGCAGTACCTGTCCGTAGGTTGCTCGAATTGTAAAGTTTGCATCCGGATATGCCGGTTTACCGGGATTCATTTCGAGTAGGCCTTTGATATATGTTTGTTTGGCTAAAGCGAACTTCTCATTTATCGGTTTTAGTTCTTTACGTAGGTCTATCATTTTTTGAATGACAGATTGAGCGTATTGTATCATTAAATCCGATTTTAGGGCTTTGGCCGTCGGTTTTTTCATGAATTTATTGAAATTTTCATCGCCTCCGAAAATTGAAGTTTTAAAAGCTTCATCAACAAAGCGGTCGATGTTACCGTCGAATTTTTTATCGATAAGGGTGAAAATTTCGGGACGGTTTTCTTTCCCGACCTCTTTCATATATGCTTTCAGCATGACTTTCGATACTCTTTGGTCGACTTTGCGGTTATAATCTTTATTTGCAAATGCTTTGTAAGCTTTTTCAAGATCGGCCAATTCAGATTTGATGATAGAGTCGTTTTTATGCTCTAAAGCTTCGATCAGTTTTTTATTACGAGCAGGAACTCCGGAAAATTCCACTCCTTGATACAACGCTTCCAATAACATATAATATTGGTACTTGATATCATTCATTTGTAAGGTTGCGTCTCGCATATCGTTTAATGCTTGGATATATTCCGGATGGTTGTTGTCATTTGCCCATACTTTGAACCGAGCTTCGTCCAACTCTTTGTTTTCTATAACTTTCAGTTTATTGATCCCTCTGTTCATCCCGATAGAGTTTTTCCAATAGTTGCTCGAACGGGCATATTTGCTGGCATATTGGATTCTTACTTTCGGGTCGGCAAGCATTTCGTCTAACATCTCTTTTTGACGGATACCTCGCATATTGATGCGGACCGTATTATCTACATCACGACGTTGTTTTACTTCCCATGACGTATAATATCGGTTGGTCGACCCGGGAAATCCCATGATCATGGCAAAATCGTTTTCTTTGATCCCTTTCAGCGAAATATTGAAATATTTTTTCGGGTGCATGGGGATGTTATTTTCTGAGTATTCTGCCGGATTTCCCTGAGCATCGGTATAAACCCGGAAAAGAGAGAAGTCTCCGGTGTGACGCGGCCACATCCAGTTGTCCGTATCAGCTCCGAATTTCCCGATAGAAGAGGGGGGAGCACCAACGAAACGAATATCTTTATATACTTTCATTGTGAACATAAAGAATCGATTTCCTCCGAAAAACGGTTTTATGCTTATTTCTGTAAAAGGGTTTTCCGCCAAAAATTTCTCTCCGACTTTTTCTTTGGCTATTTTATCGAGAAATGCCGGATCGAAAGCTTTCAACGGATCTCCGGTTTTGCTGACTTCTTCTTGGATAAAATCGGTTACTTCTTCGATTTTATCGATAAAACGGACTTCGAGACCCGGAGTAGGGAGCTCGTCCTTTTTATCCATTGCCCAGAATCCGTTACTCAAATAATCGTGCTCTACCGAGCTATGTTGTTGAATAGCGCTGTATCCGCAATGGTGGTTGGTAAGGATTAATCCTTCTGGTGAGATAATTTCTCCGGTACATCCTCCTCCGAAGATAACGATAGCATCTTTCAGAGAAGTTCGTTCGGGATTATAGATGTCATCTACATCGAGTTTTAACCCTAATTTTTTCAGTTGTTCCGAATTTTGTTGTTTTAAAAACGGAAGTAACCACATCCCCTCGTCTGCTTTTACCGGCGACAAAATTGCCGCGAAAGCTAAGGGTAACAACATTCTTCTTAGTTTCATAATGTTAAGTTTAGCTTATTATTTTGTTTATTTATATTGAAATTCCATGCAAATCCTAACCATACGGTACGGTTATCACGACTTTTTTCAGTACGCTTATATAATGTCGGCGTATCGATTACGGTAATTTCTTTTACCGATCCGAACCAGTCGTTTATTTGTAGAGTTACTTCTCCTTTTCCGGACAATATGCTTTGCCTTATTCCTGTATCTATTCGGTAACGAGACTCTATTTTCCCTTGTACTGTTTGTAAATCGGATATGTAGTTACCGTTACATTGTAAAGTTGTGGTAGGAGTAAGCCTGAATGATACGATCCCATTGGTATTCCATGCCCAGTCGTTTCGTTTATTCCCTTTTTTGTCGGCCTGTATTTCATCATAATATACAGTTCCGTTTATGCGTATATCCATCCATTTTACCGGTGAAATATATATACCGAGCTCTGCTCCTGCCGATTGGCTGTGATATAGATTTTTATAAGTAACGACCATATCTTCTTGTGTAATTTGTGCTATGGTCTGTTTTTTATTTCTGTAAAATAATGTAGGTGTGAATGTAAAGGTTCGGTTCGTATAATGGTAGCTTAATGCTGTATTGTGGCTGATTTCCGGTTTTAGGTAGGGATTTCCCTGTATGGTTTCTTGAGGGTCGCTTTGATCGAGAAACGGGTTTAATTCAGAAAAAACAGGCCGGTTAATACGTTGCCGGTAAGAGAGTTGCCACGAGTGTCCGGAGCGTTGATTATTATAAGAAAGTTGGAATGCCGGAAATAAATTCCAATAATCTTGTTTTATCCGGTTGTTATCCTTTGCCAAATAAACCGATTGGTGAGTATATTCTCCTCTTATTCCTGCATATATAAACCATTTTTGCCACTGTTTTTCATATTGCAAAAAGAGAGAATGTATCTGGCGATTCAGATCCATATTAAAAGATGCTTCCTGAGCTTCGGCATAAAAGCCGTTATCATATATTTCTTTTTGGTTTGCATTCGTAGAAGTTGTAATCCATGTGTTATATCCGGTCTTGAATGTCCCGATTTTTCCTGCTAGACTCAATTCATATTCGTCATTTTTTTGGTCGATAAAGAATTTGTCTTGTATCAAGTTTGGTTTGGGGCGTAAAACATTGCGTTGATAGTCGTTGTTTTCATCGTATGTCGTATGTCGGTAATTGAAGTCTGTGAAAAAAGAAATTTGATCGTTGTGCGTATATTGGTAGAACGTTGCGGCACTATATTGGCGATTGGCCTGTTCGTTGTCACGGATTACTTTCATCTCTTTTTTTGTTTCGGTATTGTGAATATTTCCGATGCGGTCGAACCACATCTGTATAAAAGAGAAGTCAGCTTTGAAAGTGTGTTTATTTCGGTTCAACTCGCTTCCTAAAGAGCCTACGATTGTTTGAGGATGGGCTATTGCCGAATTATCTTGAATTTGCTCGTTTGTGACAATATTATTTTCGCGAGAAGTGATCGTATTCAGAAATGTACGTTTCCTATACTCGCGTTTGTAATCGATGCCGGCATTGAATTTCCAGTGTGGAGATAGCGGAGTTCCGAAATGAGCACCGGCCATATATCGGTCGCTATTGGCTGTTCCTAAATAGACTTGTCCTGAGGGTATGTTCTGTTGAGATTTTTTTAATATAAGATCGATTGTTCCCGTCGAACCTTCTGCTTGTTGGCTTACATCCGGAATATGGTTGACTTTGATTTCTCCGATGGCCGATGCTGGGAGTTGTATCATTATTTCGCTTCGGTAATTTCCTAAGAAAGAAGTAGGCTTTCCGTTAATGAGAAATGTGATTTTATCAGATCCCCGTAATCGGATATTTCCTTCCATATCGTTTTCCAATGAAGGGAAAAAAGACAGAATGTCGTTCAGTGAATTTCCATATTGAACAAGGCTGTCGGGCGATATGGAGATCGTGTTATTTTTGTTTCTTATTTGAGATACTGTTATTGTTTTCAGATGTTTTTGTGCGACGATAGAGTCTGTGCTGTTTGCTTGTATGAATAATGTATTGCAGAAAATTAAAAGTATAATCTGATAATAAATTTTCATTCTTATGAGGTGAATTCTGTTTATAGTCGCCAAAGATAGTTATTTTTATCCGGTGATGAAAATTCACTTAACCATAAAGGATATGTTTTCAAAAAACAGATCCTTTATGGTTAAGTGTAAAAGCTTATTATTGAATACCGATTTCTGAAAATCCTATGGGTTCGCCTTCATTGATCATTTTAACTGCTTTCAAGAAAAGATAACGGGTATTTACAGGAGTAAAGTAGACGGATTGGAGTATAGGGTTATGTTTTATATTGGAAAATTCACCTTTTGCTATTGTCTTATCGATATTTTGACCGTCATTGCTTGTCATGAGTTCGTATAAAGCAATGAGACCTTTATTGTATTCACTCTGGTCGGGTAGATAATGGAATGATGAGATAACACGCTCTTCTCCGAAATCGATTATTACCGTGTTACTCTTTATAAAACAAGATGTGGAGTCGTTTCCGTCTGTCGCTTTCAGAATTTCGTTATCAGAAATACCTTGGATTTTAAAAGGAAAACTATTTAATTTTTTTGTATCGGTTTTGAACGAAATTTCATCGGTCTCTCCTGCATAATAAGCCTCGATATTGTTGATGCATGGGCATGCCCGGGAATCGGTTATGTTTATGCGGATTGTATCCGTATTTATTGTTTCGAACCGGAGTAACCGTTTATATCCGATAGTAGTCGTTTCTTCATTCAATTTTACGGGAAACCACTTGCCGTTTTTACGATGTTCTACAGAAAATGTTTTTACACGTTGTCCTAACGGGATATATTCCTGCAACATCATTCGGTTGATTTTTTTCTTTTCCGGTAAAGAAAATTCTATTGTGGCGGATTTGATACTATCTTCGGTTGCCCAATAGGTATCGTATTCTCGGTCAGTTATTGCTTTTGCAGTAAATTTTCCGCCTCTTTCGTTAGATACTGAAGGTGTAATACCGGCTAATAGATTATTTGCTAATTGCTTTTGGATGTTTTTGTAGAAGGTTACGGCATTGGCAGAGTCTATGGGGTGAATCAACCCGTTTCGGTCAACAGGGAAGTTAAGCAATAGCGTTGCGTTGTGCCCTACGCTGCGGTAATAAAGATCGGTCAATTGATCTACATTTTTCACCTGATTGTCTTCTTCGGGATGATAAAACCATCCCGGACGAATAGAAACATCGCATTCGGCCGCTACCCATTGATCGCCGTCGGCATGACCGTATTGCAGTGTACGGTATTTTTCATAGCCGGGAAAGACTTCTCCTGTACGTAAAAAAGACCAGTTTGTTGCTCCTGCAAAACCTTTTTCATTTCCTACCCAACGGCAACCGGGTCCTCCATCCGAAAAAATGATGGCCTGCGGTTGCAATTCACTCAGCATCTTGTATATTTCAGGATAATTGTAATAGTTTTTGCGATCGATGGTACGATTTTCTTTCGCTCCTCCATACCATCCGTCTCCTCCGTTAGCTCCATCGAACCATACTTCGAATACTTCTCCGTAATCGGTCATTAATTCTCGCAGTTGTTTATGAAAATAATCTACATATTCTGGTGTTCCGTAGTTGGCTTGATGTCTGTCCCACGGTGAAAGATATACGGCAAATTTGATACCATATTTTTTGCAAGCTGCTGCCAGTTCACCGACAATATCGCCTTTCCCTCCTTTATATGGTGTATTCCGAATACAGTATTCTGTTAGTTTTGTCGGCCATAAACAAAAGCCGTCATGATGTTTTGCTGTAAGGATAACTCCTTTCATTCCGGATGCGACGAATGTTTTTACCCACTGTTCACAATCGAGCCTTGCGGGATTAAAGGTTTTGGGATCTGAGTCTCCGTATCCCCATTCACGGTCATTGAATGTGTTTAACCCGAAATGAACAAATGCATAGGTTTCCATTTTCTGCCATTCTACCTGTTTTGGTTCTGGTATCGGAAGAATTGCCTCGGGAGCTTTAACGGTCGGGGCACATGCACCGGATAAAAATAATGCGGTTATTGCGCAAAAAAGATCGATATGTTTTTTCATCGTGTCATTAAATAGGTTAAATATTATGGACAAAGATAGTCTTTTTATAAAAAGAATCCGAAAAAATACATTTCATTTTGATATAAACGAATAAGTTTCAGATATTTTTCGCTTTGGGGAGAACTCATTTGATGTTTGCGAACGACGTGGATTGTTGTAAAATATTTCTGTGTAATTTTAAACAGGGACTAAATTATCTCTATCTTTGTAGAACCGGTAATTAAAAACAAATAGGAAATGAAGTTGTCTAATAATTGGTTTACGACTGTTTCAGAAACTGAGAACGGAGCTATGGTGATTGTTTGCGGTCGTGATGATTTGGAGTTGTATGTACGTTCAGGAAAATTTAAGGAACGGGTTGAAATTTATTGGAAGTATAATGGTGATAGTAGAGGAATGCCTTGTGAGTCTGACGCTCGTGTGATGGAACCGGTACAGGATGCTCTGCAAAAGGCTATGGAAAAAGACAAACTGGCGATATTAACAGGTGTATATACCGGTGATAATGAACGGACATGGGTTTTTTATACACGAAATGTTCCGGCTTTCGGGGAGATGTTGAATAAGGCTTTGTCTTCTTTCGAAAAACTTCCGATAGTGATTTATACAGAAAAAGATCCCGATTGGAATGAATATCATGAAATGTATGAGTTGCGGCAGGAAGAAGGTAGTGACGATGTGCTTGCTGATGAATAAGGCAGGGATTGATATATTGTCCGGATTTAATTTGATTTGGGTCTTGGAGAAATCAAGGTTTTTATAAAACCTGATTTCATTGTTTTTTGTACCTTTGTACCCGAAAAATATTTTTTATGACAGATACGGTTGCACAATTTGAACATGTTATAAGCATTTGTCGTGATCTGTATGCCAAAAAGCTGAAAGATTACGGCCCTTCATGGCGTATCATGCGTCCTCAATCCATAACCGACCAAATATTTATTAAAGCTAACCGGATTCGGAGCATTGAGATTAAGGGAGAATGTAAAGTCGACGAGGGGATTCGCTCTGAGTTGATAGCGATAGTTAATTATGGTATTATCGGTCTTATCCAATTGGAGTTAGGATATTCAGATGGAGAAGACATTTCTGTAGAGAAGGCTCTTGAGCTGTATGACAAGTATATGGATGAGACCAAACGTTTAATGTATGCTAAAAATCATGATTATGACGAGGCTTGGCGTAGTATGCGGACGAGTTCTTATACTGATCTTATTTTGATGAAAATATACCGTACTAAGCAGATCGAAAATAATGAGGGGAAAACACTCGTTTCTGAAGGAGTGGATGCTAATTATATGGATATGATCAATTATTCTCTTTTCGGATTGATAAAATTGGAGTATGGAGAATAAAACGGAAATAAAAGATTCATCGGTACGAAATCGGATTTTATGGCTGCTGGTAATAGCCTCTCGGTTGATTGTCGGGGCGACTTTTATCTTTTCCGGTTTTGTAAAAGCAATTGATCCTACAGGATCTGCTATTAAATTCGAAGAATATTTTTCTGTTTTAGGTATCGGATTTTTATCTCCTTTATCTCTTTTTTTCGGTGTAGTATTAGCTGCATTTGAGTTTTTGCTGGGAATAAACACTTTGCTCGGTTCTTACCGCAAATTGACCTCATGGCTAGTTTTGTTGGTCATGTGTTTTATGACTCCGTTGACACTTTATCTGGCGATAGCCGATCCTGTAAGCGATTGCGGGTGTTTTGGGGATGCCCTTGTCTTGACCAATTGGGAGACTTTTTTTAAAAATGTTTTTTTACTGATTCCTGTATTATTCCTTATCCGTTATAATAGTTTGGTAAAAGGAGTATATAATAAATCTGTTCAGTGGCTTACGGTATTATATTCTCTTATATTTGCTCTTGCTTTGGCATGGTTTGGAGTTTATTTTCAGCCTATATTGGATTTTCGTCCTTATAAAGTAGGAATGAATATATTAGATGCTATGCCGGGTGGAAATATTGATGCAGGAGATGATTATCTTTTTGTTTACGAGAAAGAAGGTATCCGAAAAGAATTTTCTTTAAATGATATTCCTATGGATGATACTACATGGGTATTTGTAGATCGGATAGAGAAAAAAAATATATCGGATAAAAAGAAGTCTTCAATCGAGGATTTTATTATTCGTTCTGGAGAAGATGATGTTGACATAGCTCGGGATATATTGGAAGATCCGCAATATACTTTTTTATTGCTTACACCTTCCTTAGAAAATGCGGACGAAAGTGAGATTGATAAAATAAACGATTTGTATGATTATGCACTGGCTTATGGATATAATTTTTATTGCGTGACTGCATCATCTGATTCGGCAATTGCTGTTTGGCAGGATAATACAGGAGCTGATTATCCTTTTTATAAGATGGATGAGACTACGATAAAAACGATTATACGGGGTAATCCGGGTGTAATGTTACTACATAAAGGAACGATTGTATGGAAACAGCTTCCTTCGCATTTGCCGGACGAAGCTCAGTTGAATGATAAAATAGAAAATCTTCCGATCGGACGTACGTGGATATATGACGGATCGAAGAATTTAGGAATATTGGTATTGATTTATACCGTGCCGATGTTCATTTTGTTGTTGACTGAAAAAACAGTTGCCGCTATTATCGGCAAAATACGAGAAGCCCGGCGAAAGAGGAGAGAAAAAAAATCTTCTTTGGTATCTCCGGAAAAACAAGAGTAATAGTTATTTTATTATATAACCACACAATTAATATTTGTTATGAGAAAAAACATTGTTGCAGGTAACTGGAAAATGAACAAGACACTCCAAGAAGGTCTTGAATTGGCTAAAGGTATTGAGGCTGCTTTGGCGGGAAAAACTCCTAATTGCGATGTGATTATCGGTACTCCTTTTATTCATTTAGCCTCTGTTGTAGATGCTATCGATACGAATAAAATAGGCGTTGCTGCAGAAAACTGTGCAGATAAAGCTTCTGGCGCTTATACTGGAGAGGTTTCTGCCCAGATGGTTGCTTCTACAGGAGCTAAGTATGTAATTCTCGGTCATTCAGAACGCCGTGCTTATTATCATGAAACTCCGGAAATTTTAAAAGAGAAGACGATTCTTGCTTTGGCTAATGGTTTGACTCCTATTTTCTGTATTGGCGAAGTGCTTGAGGAAAGAGAAGCCGGGAAACATTTTGATGTAGTGAAAGCTCAGATAGAAGAATCTTTGTTTAATTTGTCAGCAGAAGATTTTGGGAAAATCATATTGGCTTATGAACCGGTATGGGCTATCGGAACAGGAAAAACTGCTACTGCAGAACAGGCTCAAGAAATGCATGCGTTTATTCGTAAAACTATTGCTGATAAATATGGCAATGAAGTTGCTGAAAACTGTTCTATTCTTTATGGAGGAAGTTGTAAGCCTTCGAATGCGAAAGAATTGTTTGCAAATAAAGATGTGGACGGAGGACTTATCGGAGGAGCAGCTTTGGAAGTCGATTCCTTTATGGGTATTATCAACGCATTTTAAATAATTAAACAGGCTATAAACTGCAAAAGTAAGATAGAATACTTACTTTTGCAGTTTTCTTATCTGTATAAAGCCTATGAAAAGAAGAACTGTTTTATCGATCGTTTTATTATCGCTTATAGATTGGTGTGGTGCATACGCTCAGGTGCAGGTAGCAGATACTTCAATTGTCCAGTCGTTAGAGCGTGTTACCGGAAATGCACGTGTCCGTTTGTTTCAGGATGCGCGTCTTACCGATCGTCTGGCAAGGCGGACAGGTAATATCGTTTTATCCGGAATATCGTCGAGAGATCAGAATTATATAACGGTTCGCGGGTATCGAATACAAGTGTTTTCGGATAATAATCAGAGAAGATCCAAAGATGAAGCTTATCAGAAAGCTTCTATGATAAAAGATGCAGATCCGGAATTGTCCACTTACGTTACGTTTACATCTCCTTTTTGGAGACTTAGGGTGGGAGACTTTCGTTCATTTGAAGAAGCGAATCTCAAGTTGATCGAATTAAAGAATACATTTCCTCAATTTCGGGAAATGCGTGTTGTGAAGGATATGATCCGCTTAACACGTATTGTAGAATGAAGATTATAAAGACTTTGGTAATATGCAAAAGGTACAGGACCGGTTATCTGATCAAGAAAAGGAAGATTTGATAGCCGGACATTATAAAAGTATATTGGAGTTATTGGGTGAAGATGTAAACCGGGAGGGATTAGAAAAAACACCTATACGGGTTGCTCGTGCTATGAAATTTTTAACGAGCGGTTATGACCAGTCGCCTGAAGAGATTCTCCGTTCAGCTATCTTTCATGAAAATTATGGAGATTCTCAGCGAATAGTTCTTGTAAAAGATATAGAGTTCTATTCTTTGTGTGAACATCACTTGCTTCCTTTCTTCGGTAAAGTGCATATCGGATATATGCCGGGAGATAAAATTGTGGGTTTGAGTAAACCTGCGCGGCTTGTTGATGCTTTTGCACGGAGGTTTCAGGTTCAAGAACGTATGACTCGGGAGATACTCGATTGTTTTGATTCTGTAATCGAACCGTATGGGACTATCGTTATGGTAGAGGCGCGTCATCTGTGTATGCAGATGAGAGGGGTTGAAAAACAGAATGCATCGACTACGACTTGTTTATATTCTGGCAATTTTAAGGACAGAGAATTGAGAGAAGAATTTTTTTCGATGTTACGCAATCGTTGATATGAAGGGATCGTTTGATATGATTTAGATATTAAGCGGTTAGTATTCAAAAAGTAACAAAAACAGGATCGTAAAAAAGGTGAAAAAATAATATTTTGCATTTGCACAACTCAAAATAACACCTTATATTTGCAGTCGCAATTGCGAAAGTAGCTCAGTTGGTAGAGCATAACCTTGCCAAGGTTAGGGTCGCGGGTTCGAGTCCCGTCTTTCGCTCTGATGTTTTTACGGGGGTAAAAAATTTTAAATTGATAATTTTATGCGAAAGTAGCTCAGTTGGTAGAGCATAACCTTGCCAAGGTTAGGGTCGCGGGTTCGAGTCCCGTCTTTCGCTCCACGGTTTTTCCGTGACAGCGAGTAAGCCCAAATGGCGGAATTGGTAGACGCGCTAGTTTCAGGGACTAGTGTTTATTGCGAACGTGCAGGTTCGAGTCCTGTTTTGGGCACGCTTCAAAAACAACGATGTCCGGGTGGTGAAATTGGTAGACACGCTACTTTGAGGGGGTAGTGATCATTGGATCGTGTGAGTTCGAATCTCATCTCGGACACTAAAAGGGTTCTGCAAACTAATTTGCAGAACCCTTTTTTCCTTTTTAGAGAGAGGTTTTATTCCTGATAAGGAATGTTGGTTTGAAAACTTTCTTAATGATTCTCGAACAGCAAGAATCCTGAAAAGCTGTTGTATTTCTAAAACTTAACAGCTACCTTTGTCTTTATATATTGATTGTAATTAACCGTAGTGTATTTTATGTTAAGAATACTGTTCTTTTTTTACCAGTGGCTTATTGCATTTCCTATTTTATTAGTATTGACTATAATAACAGCATTAGTGACAATTGTCGGCTGTTTTATCGGAGACAGTAAAGTTTGGGGATATTATCCGGGACGCATTTGGTCTCAGCTTTTTTGTTGGATCTCGTTTGTGCGAGTTAAAGTAAAAGGTCGGGAAAATATCGATAAGAAAACTTCTTATGTTTTTGTCGCAAATCATCAGGGAGCGTATGACATTTTTTTAATTTATGGCTTCTTAGGACATAATTTTAAATGGATGATGAAAAAAAGCCTCAGACGCATACCATTTGTCGGAAAAGCTTGTGCTGCAGCCGGACATATATTTGTAGATCGTTCCGGGCCTAAAAGTATTCGGGAAACATTGGATATGGCAGAACAGACGTTGAGACACGGCATGTCCTTAGTTGTCTTTCCTGAAGGATCGCGTACATGGAACGGGAAACTTCAACGCTTTAAGAAAGGGGCTTATCAGTTGGCTATTGATTTAAATTTGCCCGTAGTACCTTTAACGATTGACGGATCTTTCTCTGTGTTGCCTCGTTCGTCATATTTGATAAAACCTGGAAAAATGATTTTGACGATTCATAAACCTCTATTCCCTGACCCTATTTCAGGACATGATATTGAAACGCTTATGAAAAAGTCATACGAAGCAGTTGAGTTAGCTTTGCCTAAAGAGGAAACAGCCTTGTAAAAAAAACTTAATCGAAAGTAAAAAATATCGGTATGGTTTTGTAATAGAAAAATAAATTCGCACCTTTGCAGCGCAATAAAAAATTGTCCTGTGGTGTAACGGTAGCACATCGGATTCTGGTTCCGCTTGTGAGGGTTCGAATCCTTCCAGGACAACATGTATATTTATAACCCGCTTATTATCAATTGAATAATAGGTGGGTTTGTTTTTTATTGGAATTGTTGACGATTTTTTATCTCTACTTTTCAGTTTGCTAAAATCAAAAAAAATTGCCATCCTGCTTTCAAAATCTGAAAAGAATTATTATAATTTTGCAAGTCAACCATAATGATGTTGTAGTAAATTTGATATGAGTAGTTATTGTGCCTTTACAAGTTGTCGATAATAAACTAATAGAGTTGTAAACTTCTTATAATATAATTTCTTAAATATGATAAGGGCGATATTTTTAGATGTTGACGGTACGTTGGTAAGTTTTGATACTCATCGTGTGCCTCAGTCGGCAATAGATGCGTTACGGCAAGTCCATAATTCGGGGTGTAAAATTATTATCGCAACAGGACGAGCTGCAAGTGATTTGCATGAAATAGAAGAAGTCCCTTTTGATGCCGTAATAGCCCTTAATGGTTCGGATTGCGTCTTGAGAGACGGTACTTCCGTGTCTAAAAAACAAATTTCTGATAAAGATTTTCAGAAAGCTTATGCTCTTTCTCGACAATTTGGGTTTCCGATAGCCGTTGAAACGAATAACGGAATTTTTGTCAATGAGTTGAACTCTATCGTTATAGAATTGGCGAGATTGGTAGATCATCCTGTTCCGCCGGTCATTGATATAGAAAAGGAGTTTATCGAAGGTAAATGTTGCCAGCTATGTTTTTATTGTGATGAAGAGACGGAAAAAGAAGTTATGGCTCAACTTCCGAATCTTTCCGCTTCCAGGTGGCATCCGATTTTTGCGGATATAAATGTGAAAGGCGTTGATAAAGCATCTGGTATTAGAGAATTTGCTTTTTATTATGATTTTGATATTTCGCATACAATAGCTTTTGGAGATGGGGGAAATGATATTTCAATGCTTCGGGAAGCCGGTATAGGGGTAGCTATGGGTGGGGCTGCCGAGTCTATACGAGCGGTGTCCGACTATGTAACAGACACGGTTGATAATGATGGCATTCGAAATGCGTTAATTCATTTTGGCTTTATTTGAAAAAATCGAGACTTTTTTGTGACATTGTAAAAATATTGAAAAGGTAAAAAAGAGTTTTTTAAGATTCGATAGAAATCTTATGTTGATAAGATGTATTATATGGGGGCATGATCGATTATCCGTAATTTTTCTAATGTTTAAAGAAAAGGTTAGGAAATAAAGGTGAAATTATTATAGATGAACGGTTAGAGTTATAGAAAAGTAAGAATTTTTATAATAAGTATATGGAGGGCTGTTTAAGTATTACCTTAGACAGTCCTCTATATATTTTATTTTCGCTTAATAAATTATATCATATATGCTTAGACAGGCTATTGAAGTCCTATTTTTATTTTTTCTCAAGAATTATTACGATAAGATTTATTTTCTTAAGAACAAATTGGTGTTTGTAAGTGTTAGATAATCACATCTTGATAATAAGCTATAAAGGGTTATAATGCAATTAAAAATATCGTTAGAGTTGAATAAGAATGGAATAGGATTGTTAATCGGTTTGTTAATATTTCCTTCAAAGTTAATGACGATATTTATTCTTGACGAAAGTATCAGGATTCACATTTGGAGAACTTTATTTTCTAAATATAACCTTGATCGTGATTAATTAACCAACTAAAGTTTGACTGTAATAATGCAGTGTACAATTAAAGAAGAATTAAAGCAGTTGATGAATAGGATTTTATGTGTTCTTATCGGTATAGTGTCTGTTCTCTTTTCAGGACAAGCACAAGAGAATTTTCCGATTTCGATCAATGTAGAACCTGACGCGATAAACTTCCTTGAACTTGATTGGGTTAAAATCACTGAATATAACAATTCCTTGATCCAGAAGAGAAAAAATTCTTTTGTATCTGTACTGTCTGATACTATTTCTGTTACCGATACGGTTATCGATAATACGGTTCTTTTGTCTGATAGTGCGGTAATCAATATTTGTGCGGAGACTTCTTGGGAAAAAATAAGCCCCCGGAATTTATATTGGAATCTTAAAACAAACCTTTTGTATGCTGCAACATTAACTCCAAATCTGGGGTTGGAAATTAGTTGGGGAACACAGTTGAGTTTAAATATAACGGGAAGTTATAATCCTTGGAATCGTAAGGGTAAAAAGGGGGATAATGATAAGATTGTACACTGGATGGCACAACCGGAGCTGAGGTATTGGTTTTGTGAACCGACAGGTGGCCATTTTATTGGTATTCATGCTATTGTGACTAAATATAATATTGGTGGGCATAAATTTTTCCACATTTTTGATAAAGGATATCGATATGAAGGTTGGGGAGTCGGTGGTGGATTTACTTATGGATATAGTTGGTTCTTGTCTAAAAAATGGGCGATTGAAGGATTTCTCGGTATTGGGGTAGTACGGCTTGGCTTTGATAAGTCGAATAATCGTATCTGGTGTTGTACTAAATCAGAGCATTTTACTAAGACATACTTTGGGTTAACGAAAGTTGGTATTTCATTGATTTATAATATTAAATAAAAGAATAATGAGAGTATCAAAAAATATAATTATGTTCTTGTTTTTTTCATTGTTGACATTTGTTTGTGGTGAGATAATAGCGGGAGAAAGAAACAGAAGAGGTCGGTTATCTATCTCTAACATTCAGATACAGAATATTGGTGATAGTATAAGACTTTGTTTTGATTGTATTCCTGATTTGACTATGTTAAAAAAGAAGGAGAGAATTATAGTAACTCCTGTCATATTTGACAGCATTCGTCAAACTACTTTTTCTTCATTTGCGATAGTTGGAAAGAAAGAAAAAACGGCATTTATTCGAAGTGTTGATTATCAGACAAACATGAAAATAACAGACGATAGTGGATTATTTGCATATAAAGCCGCTATAAAATATGCAGATTGGATGAAAGGGAGCACACTGGCTTTTAATACTGTAACTAAATTGTGTGCTAAACGATTTGTGCAAGAGACTGTTTATGTAAAAGGAAAAGTCTTGCAAGATCCTGATATAAAAATTGTTGAAATTGTTAAAGCCGTTGAACCTGTTTTAAGTACTGCTGAGAAGTTGGCTCTGGATTATACCTTTCTTATTCCGGTTTCTCAAAGAATTGATTTTGATAAAACAAATAGAAAAGATGCTGTTTCTGTTTTATTTTGTCCGGGATCTTCTATATTATCATCTGATTATCAAAATAATGGTAAAAATTTAGACTTGTTGGTCAGTATTATTGATGAAATTAATAGATCTTCAGATAGTCGGATTACGGATATTTTGATTATCGGTTATGCTTCTCCTGAAGGAAGATATCGTTTGAATTTGGATTTTGCAGAAAAGCGAGCTATCGCTTTAAGGGATTATTTAGTACAGGAAACGGATATGCCTGTAGAATCGTTTAAAGTAATCAATGGAGGGATAGATTGGCAGGGCTTGTATCAATTGGTGAATGAATCTGATATGGTAGAAAAAGAAGAAATTCTCAAGATCATTGCTCCTTCTGTCATTGGAGAGGAGCAGGTTCGGAATGACAAGCTTATACATTTAAGAGATGGAGTTCCTTATCGATATATGTTAAAGAACTTTTTCCCTCAATTGCGTTCAAGTACTTGCGTTAGGATATTCTACAAGAATGTAGATGGGGAAAATGATAAAAGCTTTTATAATTGTTTGTAAAACAACTTAATAACTAAATTTTAGGATTATGAAAATTAAAAATTTATTAGCAGTTTCTATGGCTGCATTTGTATTATTGTCATGTAATGACTCAGACAATGGTTTGTCCGAACCTGCTGTTCAAGGTAAGAAAGCGGCGATTACTGTTAATATTAAAGGAAACGCTGATACTCGTGCATTGAGTGGAGAAGTTGCCGGATCGACTGATGAGAATGCTATTAAATCGTTAGAGTTTTTTGTTTTTAATGCTGACGGTTCTTATCAAAAATATTTTAAACCAGAGGCTTTGGCTTCGAATAACCAGTATACATTTCTTGTCGATGCAGGAAATTTGACGATTCTTACTGCTGTTAATCAGAATTTGGGTGAGCCTTCTCCTGCTCCTTCACTGTTGGCTGATTTTAAAAAAAGTAGTCTTTATAAAGATTTGGTACTGGATGGTTCTAATTCCCGTGCAGATATAAGTACATCAACGGGATTTGCTATGGCAGCAGAAGGGACGATTAATGTTGTGGAAGGAGAAACAAACACTTTAAACCTTACCGTTCGTCGTTTATTGAGTAAGATTGAAGCACCTAAAGTAGATCCGTCAAGTCAGATTACAGCACCTAAAGCTGATTTGCTCGAAATATTGGGACTCGGAACAAGTGGAACGGTTCCCGAAGATTTAAAATGGACTTTTGACGGTTATATGGTTATCAATGGGATAAACCAATCGCGAGCTTTCGAATATAATGACCTTGAAAATTGGGTACGTTTTGAAACTGCATCTAATTTCAAAACGACATTTTCTATAAATGGAGAAACTGTTGAAACTGTATACTCTACAAAAAATGATGATGCAGACGAAACGAAGAATGGTTTTTTGCCGGTTACCTATGAAAAGCCGGTTTATGTATATGAAAATGTACCGACGATCTTGCAAGGTGGTAATGGGTCGGCTGCAACGGTATTTGATAAGGATGAGGTCGTAGCTTTTATTATTCAGGGAACATTTTCTGGTACAGGAGTGAGTGGAGTCACCCGTTATTGGAGAGTTAATTTATTGAAAGATGATGCATGGAAGATTTATCGTAACAGTATTTATCGTGTGACGATGAAAGATATTAAAACTGTAGGTTGGGCTACTCCGAAAGATGCTGAAGAAGAAGGGCCAGTAGTTAGTCCGGAGGAAAGTTCTATCTCTATCAATATTGAAGTCGCAAAATGGGATGTGAGAACCCAAAATGTTGATTTATAATTGAGATGAACGACTATTACCGTTATTCCTAAGGAGAATATTATTTCAGTTTTAGAAATCTGTTTAAGTTTTCTGCTAAAAATTATGTCTCCGACTTTTATGAGTTTTCTGGGTGTTGTTTTTTGTTCCTGTATGTTATGTAGCCTGTTACGCTCTTTATCGGAACAAAAAATGTCCTTGAAAACAGTTTTCAAAAAAGTCCTGTGTAAAACTTAAACAGACTCTTAGGAATAACGGTAAATAATTAATAGTAAATTGTTATATCGTGAAGAAAGTAATTCTGATATTGTTGATAATAATATCTTGCATGGGGTGTACTTACGAAGGTCCGCACTACGGCTGTGATAGAGGATCTCTGAATTTGGTCTTCACGTATGAGGGTAATACTGATAATTTTGATCTATCGGTAGCCAGTGATATAGAATTGTATTTGTATAATAGTGAAGGTAATAAGATAGAAATGAGGCATATTCCTTATAACGATATAAAAGGAGGGCAACCTTATTCTTTTGAGTTGCAATATACAGGAACTACATATCTCGTGGCATGGACTTTATCGGGAGATAAAGATATTGATAAAGAACCGCTTATGTTTCTTAATGAAGAAAATTATTCAGAGATAAGATTTGCAATGAGCAAAAAAACAATGCGGCAATCGCAGATGTATAATGGTTCTGCACAAGACCTTTTTTGGAAGAATCTTATTTTTGATTCAAATCCTTTGGAAGAAAAAAATGTAAATGTTGAGGTCAAGAAACTGTTATGCAATATTACTGTCACAATAGAAGAGGGAAACAGTTTTAAGATTCAGTATCCTGGAGAACTCAGAGTGAATATTTGGGGATCGTCAGATTCATACCATGTTTCTGAAAACCAACAATCTGGTGACGGGATTGTGATAGAAGATAAATTTTCATATATCGAGAGTCGTGATGAATATGTTTCCGAGAATAAGGTATTACCGGCTTCTATAGATTCGGAGAGTGGTGAGGAAGATAACATTGTGGTCACGCTTTTTGAGGATGGAATAGCCCGATTGAGAGTAGATACAGAAGCTAAGGCACGAGAAGGTTCTCAAATAGATATTGTGATCAGACCTACGAAGCAGGAGGCAATTATTACGGTCGATTCATGGCAGATTCGTAAAGCTTTGGTCATGCTTTAAAAATAATAATAGTATGAAAAATTTATCTATATTACAGATTGTTTTTGTATTGGTAGGATTCTACTCTTGTCAAAATAAACTTGATGATGAATCGTCAGTTGCTTATTCTTCTGGAGAGTCTGAAGTTGAAATATCTATTTTGACGGATTTTACAACCCGTGGTGTTGAGCTGTCTGTTCCGGATGAAAGTATTATCGATGACCTTGATGTATTGCTTTTTGATTCTGATGGAAAATTTCTTTGCTGGCGAACTACTTTTAAAATAAATGGAAAGTTACGAACTACTCTTCCGGTGGGAGAAGGTTATGATGCCTATTTTTTTGCTAATTGTCGTTCGTTTATTGAGAAGTTGCTTCCTGATGAAGCTGCTGTTATCCGATATAAAGGGGTTGCCGATTGGGAAGTATTTCGAAAAGAGTTGGTCGATATAGCTCCTCAAAGGCTCTTACAAAATGGTACGTCTTTTACAAGTTTACCTATGTGGGGAATTTTGAAGGGGCAGGAAGTAAAAGATGGAGTGATTAATTATTGGCCATTACTAAGTCTTATTCGTTCGGTAGCTTCAGTAGATATTTATGTATCTGCCAATATTGATGATTTTATGCTAAATGATGCTACTTTATATCATGTTCCGGATAGAGGTTTTTTAGGTAATAGTTCGGATAATATCATAAACAATCAGGTTCAAACATCTGATTCTCCTACAGATATGAAAACTATTTTGACTTTAGAATCAAATGGTTATGATGAGATTAACCGATCTATTGCAAATAAACTTTATTTATATGATAATGATACTGAAGACGAATTTGGAAATCAAAAACATACTCGTTTGGTGATTGGAGCCCAATATAAGGGCACAAAATATTATTATCCTATAGATTTTGAAAGTTCTGAGACGGATAAACTTGTTGAAATTGTACGAAATAGAAAATATGTATTTAATATTAATTCGGTTAGCGGTCCTGGATATACTGATAAGGAAACTGCTGCTGAACAGCCTTCTATTCATTTGAATGTCAATGTGGTCGAGTGGAGTATGGCTGCAGGACAAATGGGATCGAGCGGAAATTACTATTTGTGGACAGAAAGTCGTGAGGTTACGTTATACCGTGATTTGAATTCATCTGTTGTTGTCGGGGTGGAAAGTAATATTCTCTCTAAAGTTATAGACTTATCATTTAAAACCGATGTGAATGGGCCTGTTCATGTGTTGACGAACGGTATTCAGAATAATCGTTTTAAAGTCGAATTGATTGATGATGAGGACGGATATCCAAAGAGTCTTAGAATAACGGCATTAGGAGAATTTGATCCAACAATGGCTGCTGCTAATTCTGATACTCTTGTGTTACTTTCTGGAAGAATTAGGCTAGAAATACAGATCTTACGTTATAATAAAGGTGTAAATGACTGGGAATTGGATGGAGATATTAACGTTGATTTAGGAGAATAATTGATATGTATAACGATAAAAATTATAGTATGAAAAAAATATTGTGGTATGTTTTCCTTTTGATAACGGCTGTTTTTACGTCTTGTAGAATAGATGATGAAGATCGGTTTTCTTCAGGAAAGAACGGTAAATTGATTATAAATTTCAGTGTTCAAGATCCTACCAGTGGATTGGCAACACGAGCGGCAATAGCTCCTGAGGAAGGTGAGGAAAATGTAAAGACAATCGATTTGATCTTTTTTGAATCGAATAATAATGGTACGGGGACTTTTAAAGGTTGGAAAGAGTTGTCTGCCACATCGGAGAATCCGTTGGTGATGAATACTGATATGGCATTTGATTTTTCTGATCTTGGACTAAATATGACAGATGCTTATGATATTTTGGTAGTAGCCAATATTGGCGATAACTATTTATCAGCAGATAGTTCTCAGACTTTGGATGAGTGGAAGGCTGCGATTAAAAGTAAAAATTTTAAAGAAGCAAAAGCCGATATTAAGGTATTTTTGACAGGTACGGATGAAAACGCACCGGAATATACGACTAAACCGTTAGAAAGTGAGGCATTATTGATGAGCACTTCATTAAGAAAAGAGTCTCAGGATACAAAAATCAGCATAGTATTGCAGCGTGCTGTTTCTCGTTTTGACGTTTATAATTCGGCTGCTGGATATACTCTTGAGTCAGTGTCGGTCTGGAATGCATATCCGTCTCTCTTTGTCTGGAATGGAGAACCGAATTCTTTCGATAAAAAAGCGAAACGTATTACAAGACTTTATGGTGTGGAGAATGAAGCTGATGGTAATATTGTCGGAAAATTGTATGCTTTTGAGAATTATGTAGCATCTCCTAAGCAAAACGATGAGGTTACGACTTGCTTGATTATTGGTGTAAGAAATAATAGCTCCGGTACGATTTCATATCATCGGGCCAATGTACACCCGCTTGAATCAGGACAGTCGCTCAAACGTAACAATGTATATAAATTGACCATAAACTCAGTTAAGAAAGAAGGTTATACTACAGAACTGGAAGCTTATAAGGGGGAGACAGCATCGTTAAGTTATTCTATTAATTATTGGGATATGGACAGTCATGGAACTGTACAGTTTGACGGAGACAATATTTTGGCTATACCGACAAAAAAAGTAATGTTTACTCCTAATGGAGGCAGTTATAATTTGGGGATATTTACTTTTGGAGAGGGAACATTATCTCTTAGTAAAAAAGTGCTTGATGACGGTATATCTGTTAGTTTGAACGGTAAGACATTGACAGTCACAGCTACAATGTTGAATGATGTAAAAGATGAACGCAATGGCATTGTCGAACTTACGTTTGGCAATTTGAAGGCAACTATCGATATCGTTCAGTTAGAAGGAGGAGATCTTTATTTGAAGTTGAATCCTAAAAGTATACCTAATTTTGCAAATGGTGCTGGTGTCGCAGCACCTTCTATTGCCGTAGAGGGTTCGGGAGACTGGAATGCTACTATTTATCCTCCGGGTGCAGGAGCATTCTTTTCTTTCGTGCAAACTGGTACTTCTGCCGTAACCGATTATGATAGTGATAAGGCTTTTAATAACATTATTCCGATCTATACTCATACAGCTAACACAGCGACCGCTCCTCGTTACGGTTTTTTGGTAGTCAGTCTGAAGGAAGATCCTTCGGTACAGAGTACAATGTTGTTGATTCAAAATGGAGAACCCGGATTTGAATTGACTCCGTCTGTATCTTCTATTGATTTTGAATATGATGGAGAATTGACAATTACAGGGAATAATACTAATACTTTCCTTGTCAATCCGGGATTGAATACCGATGGAACTTCTGTGAACCAGTGGCGATATGTTCTTGAAGGTGATAATACTGGTGCATTTGAAATAAAAGATGTTCATGACGACGCGAATTTAAAACTTAACCGCATAACCGTGACGGCAAAGGAGAATGCAAGTAATAATACTTTGAATGCCAGATTGCATTTAGAGTTAGTAGCCGATCCTAATGTAAAATCTCAAGTGATTACAATCACTCAAAAACCGATGACTTTAAATACGGGTATTGTAGGTAATACATTATATGTATCTGAAAATAAGGATGAAACGCAATTTGTAAATTTGCAAAGCGGTAAGAATATGAAGTGGATTGCAGAACTGGAACAACCAGAACCGGCATTGGCTCATACTTATGTCATAAAAATGGTTGGAGAAAACGGTACGGAAATGCCGTGGGGAACTGAATATGCAATAGGAACTAAATTTAAGATTCAATTGCCTAAAACTTTGTATAAAGATGCAAACCGTGATATAACTTATCATGTGAAATTGAATTTGGTAGGGACGGATGTTTCGGCTCGTCTTGCAGTTGTTAGGACAGTGCTTAAGCCTATAGCGATTAATGTTGCCAATCTTTATGGAGGATACGGTGCATTGGGAAATGGAATTTTGAGTACATTCCGAGATTATGGTAATTATCCGACATTCTTTGGTCCTCAGGGAATAGTTTATACACCGGTAACGCCTACTTTGCCAAATAACGAAAGTAACAGTGCCGGAGTAGGTTCTAATATTCCTGATAATGTCAATGTCCTTTTCTCAGGAAGATATGCGACTTCAGTTTCTAATTACTATGATAATTTGATTACTTGGTTAGAGAATAGTCCTAATAAAAACAGATTTGCTGTGATTTCTCTTGATAATAGTAATTCAGAAAATCAAGCATTATTTGCAAAATTTGCTTCTTGGGGTTATAAATATAGAGGGAATAGCGGATCGTACGCTACTTGGGTGACAACCCATGCCAATGACCCAGTATGGGATTATATAGTTAAGAATGGGCCGTTCAGTAATTATAGACCATCTCAGCAAATTAATTTTAACGCATCGTTTTATAGGGATGGAATAAGCGGAACTTTTGATGTCCCGGCTGGAGTAACTAACGTATTGGAAGTTGCGGGTAATGGTTGCTCTTTATCTATTGATCTGCAAAAAAGAGTCATATTTATCGGAGATACTCAACATACCAATACGTGGACACCAACTTATAGCGGTTTGGCGACTGTTACGGATAATGAGTATTATGGTCGCGGAGTATTGTGGGCTACTCTATGGGCGATAATTTATAATACGGCTCAGTATGGAGATCATTTCACGGATGCACTTAAGTGATGTTAATTATAATGCTCGATAATTAAATAGATGAAACTTATCCGAGACAATATTGATATAGTCTCGATAAGTTTCATCTATTTATATTATTGGGATAGAGTTTAATTGCGTATTACTCTGATTTAAATATATATATAGCTTTTGATAGTCGATATTTGTTACTGCTGTCTGTTATCAGTCAAAAAATCATATATTTCTTTTGCATAACGCCTTCCTACCGGTATAGGCCTTGATAATCCTTTTAGCCATATTTCTTGTTTAGAAAATTTTTGTATGCGGTTTGTGGGTATGAGGAATGAACGGTGTACTCTTAAAAAAGTGTTTTGTGGTAACATTTTATGAATGGTTTTGATATTGAGCCGTGATATTACGCTATTACCGTTTATTCTGTGTATTTTACAATAATTTTCTAAAGCCTCGATATAGAAAATATCGGATAGCAATATATTTATGTTGTTATATTCCTGCTTGACAACGATTGTCTCTTGATCGTTCTTATTGTTCCATACCGAAATATTCCGTATGGCTTTTTCAATTGCCCTGTCGAAACGGTCATAAGCTATAGGTTTATGTAGGAAGTCTACTGCATCGAGATTAAAGCCGTCAAGAGCATATTGAGCATGAGCCGTAGTAAATATCAAGCAACAGTTATGAGGCAGCTTTTTTGCAATTTCCAATCCGTTAAGACCGTTCATCTCTATATCGAGAAATACTATATCGGGTTTATCTTTTTTTATTTCTTCTAATCCTATACGAGGCTCACAGAAAGTTTTTAACTCAATGTTCCCTTTCCTTTCGCAAAATTGTTTGATTACCAGTAGTGCGATCGGTTCGTCATCGATAGCTATGCAGTTGATTCGTTTCATGTTCGAGACAATTGTATCGTTAATTTAGTCAAGAACTCCTGTTTATTATTATCTTTTTCGGTAATAAGAGTAAAAAGTCCGGGATAGAGCAATTGCAGACGTTTTCTGCAATTTTCGATGCCGATAGATGATTCACCTTCTTTTTTTTCTTTCATGATAGAGTTGCGAGTCTTGAAAAGCAGAACACCGTCTTCGACTATGATTCGTATAAGTATAGTGCAATCTTCAGAAGACGACGTCCCGTATTTAAAAGCATTTTCGACAAATGTAATCAATATCATAGGAGGGATAAGAACGAGTTCTTCGTCTGTACGGCTTTCAAAAATGACTTTTGTGTGGTGATTTAATCTGAGTTTCTGTAATTCCACATATTGCCGTATATATTCGATTTCGTTATTTATGTCTATTTTTTCTATTGAAGTATTATCGTACATGTATTTAAGAATGTTCGAAAATTTTACAAATGCAGATTCTGTCAGATCTGATTTAGTGATGACCAAACCATAAAGCGTATTGAGCGTATTAAATAGAAAATGCGGATTTATCTGAGCTTTATACATCGCTAACTCGGCTTTGTTTTTTTCTGCTTCAATTTCTTGTTTTTGTAACATTTGGCGGAATAGTTCGAAGGTTACTTCAATGGCTAAACTAAATCCGGATACGATCAAGAAGAAAAACCATATGGTTTGGGCGTGTAAGTGACGGCGAAAATCTATGGGTAATTTAGACCCGAATTTATCGGATATGGGGAAATGTGTTAATAGTTCTGTAATTAGTGTCAATATGATGATCAGGATAATGATATGTAAATATTTTCTTTTTAAAAAGAGCGAGGGAATATTAGCTTTTCTATAAGTAAAATAAAGTAAGTATAAATATAAAACCAAAGTTCCGACAAAAACAGGTTGGGTTTTGATCCATTTGTCAACCGGAACTAATAGGATAATCAATGGCAAGATAACCAAGCAGAAAAGTAAATCGACATAGTGTATTATTTGAGGATACCGTATAAATGTATAATATGCAGTTTCCTTGCCTTTACCTTTGAGATTTTTAAATAGCATCAGGGTATTATAATATATTCGTAAAATATCAAATCTTTATCACAAAGATAAATATTAGATGCTATACCTCAAAAATTACTTATTGTCGTTAATCAACACATTCCTGTCGTTAATCAACACTTTTATAATATGTAGCAAAATCCTTTTATTTTTGCCATTACTTGTTTTGTATCTCATTATGTAATGTAATAATTAATCAACTATACCCAATGAAATACCTCATTATTCCTATTTTATCGGGGCTTATACTGCTCTATTCGTGCGGATCTCAGCCTCAGGAACAAACATCTGCTAAGTATAAAACTTTGAATGTTGGATTCAGTAATCAAACGCTTAAGAGAGATTATACCGCTACGCTTCGAGGGCGGCAATATGTGGAGATACGTCCGCAGGTAAGCGGTATAATCACGAAAATTTGTATGAATGAAGGGGATGTCGTACATAGGGGACAAGTTCTTTTTGTTATCGATCAAGTTCCGTATAAAGCTGCGCTTGAGACGGCTATGGCTAATGTGAAGAGTGCCGAATCTAAACTTGCGACAGCAAAACTTACTGCTGAAAGTAAAGAGGAACTGTTTCGGGAGAATGTGGTTTCTGAATTCGATTTGCAAACTGCCCGTAATGCTCTTGCCGAAGCTCAAGCTGCACTTGCTTTGGCTCGTGCCGAGGAGATAAATGCACGTAATAATCTTTCTTATACAGAAGTAAAAAGTCCGGTAGATGGAGTCGCCAGTATGATTCCTTATCGTGTAGGAGCTCTTGTCGATAGTAATATTTCAGAACCGTTAGTCACGGTTTCTGATGATAACGAAGTCTTTGCTTATTTCTCGATGGACGAGAATCAAATTCTGGATCTTGTACAACAATATGGTTCGTTGCAGAAAACAATGGAGCAAATGCCTGAAGTAGAATTGATGCTCAGTAATGGTAAAGTTTATCAATATTCCGGTAAAATTGATGCTATTAGCGGAACCGTTGATAGCGGGACGGGTGCAGTAAGTCTTCGTGCTTCATTTAAAAATCCGGATAAGTTGTTACGCAATGGTGGTAGCGGAAAAGTGATCGTTCCTACTCATCGAGACAGTGTAATTGTTATTCCTCAAACTGCGACTTATGAATTGCAAAATCGCATTTTTGTCTATAAAGTAGTTGACGGTAAGGCGAAGTCTGCACCGATTGAAGTGTTCCGACTGAATAACGGTACGGAATATATTGTCGAGGCGGGACTCGTCCCCGGTGATGTTATTATTGCCGAAGGTGCAGGTCTTGTGCGTGAAGGAACAGTAATCGATTCTCATACTTCCACTAATGAATAATCTGCATTATGAAAATCAGAACATTTATTGACCGGCCTATTTTATCGGTTGTTATTTCGGTTGTTATTTTGATTGTTGGATTGATAGGACTTTCGCAGCTCCCTATCGAACAATTCCCTGAAATCGCACCTCCTACCGTCAGTGTTTCTGCTACTTATACAGGAGCAAATGCCGAGACTGTGCAAAAGAGTGTCGTTGTTCCTCTTGAGGAGGCATTGAACGGAGTGGAAAATATGATGTATATGACCTCTACTGCAACCAATACCGGTTCGGCACGAATTACTATTTATTTCCGTCAAGGTACTGATCCCGATATGGCGACAGTCAATGTCCAGAATCGTATTGCAACGGCGCAGGGATTATTACCTGCAGAAGTAACGAAAAGCGGTATTACTGTACGTAAGCGTCAGACAAGTAATATCAAAGCATTGGCCCTTTATAGTCCGGATAATTCGTTTGATGAGAGCTTTCTTAATAATTATTTGAAGATTAATATCGAACCGCGTCTTTCTCGTATTGCCGGAGTAGGTGAGGTTAATGTAATGGGAGCGGATTATTCTTTGCGCATTTGGCTTGATCCCGGTAAAATGGCTAAATATAACTTGATGCCGTCGGATATTGCTGCCGTACTTGATGAGCAGAATTTAGAAGCTCCTACCGGAACACTTGGTGCGGAATCTGAAAACACATTCCAATATGTCCTGAAATACCGGGGACGTTATGAAGAAGAAAAAGATTATGAAAATTTGGTAATCCGTTCTTTAGAAAGCGGAGAAGTCCTTCGTTTGAAAGACGTGGCGCGTATAGAATTGGGTTCTAGCTCTTATACCTATATAGGAGAAGTAAACGGACATCCCGGATCTAACTGTATGATTGCACAAACATCCGGGTCGAATGCTAATGAAATTATAGAAGAAATAGACAAAGTAGCAGCAGAAATTTCGAAAACTTTGCCTAAAGGTATGGAGTTGGTGGACTTGATGAGTTCTAAAGATTTTTTGGATGCTTCTATTCAAAATGTGATAAAAACGCTTGTTGAAGCTATTTTACTGGTGATTTTGGTGGTGTATGTGTTTTTGCAAAGCATGCGTTCTACTTTTATTCCGGCAATCTCGATAGTTGTTTCTTTAGTGGGTACATTCGCTTTTTTATATGTGGCAGGTTTTAGCTTGAATATGTTGACCTTGTTTGCATTGGTATTGGTAATCGGTACTGTGGTGGATGATGCTATCGTTGTCGTAGAAGCTGTTCAGGCAAAATTCGATGAAGGGTATAAATCTTCATACCGGGCTACGATTGATGCGATGGGGGGGATCACTTCTGCATTGGTAACGACGACATTTGTCTTTATGGCAGTCTTTATTCCTGTCAGTTTTATGGGAGGAACGACCGGTACGTTTTACACGCAATTCGGTTTGACAATGGCTGTTGCCGTAGCAATCTCTTTGGTCAATGCCTTGACGTTAAGTCCTGCTCTTTGTGCTTTGATTATGACTCCTCACGAAGTTGCAGCCGATGGAAAGAAAATGAGTTTCTCCTCTCGTTTTCATATTGCATTCGACAGTGCTTTTCACCGTTTGGTACAGAAATATAAAACGGGAGTTTTCTTTATGCTGAAACGGAAATGGTTGGCTTTAGTTTTACTGCTGGTAGCTTTTGGCGGCTTGTTTATTTTGATGAAAACGACTAAAACCGGACTTGTTCCGCAGGAAGATATGGGGACTATATTTGTTGATGTGCGAACTTCACCGGGAAATACTTTGGAAGAGACAAAAGTTATTATGGATGAAGTGGATAGACGTATTAGTGATATTCCGCAAATACGAATGTTTTCTAAAGTGACGGGTAACGGAATGATCAGTGGACAAGGATCGTCTAACGGTATGTTTATTGTCCGTCTGAAACAGTGGGATGAGCGTCAGGAAAAAGAGGATGAAATAAATGCCGTTATTGATGAGATATACCGGCGTACAGATGATATATCCTCGGCTCAGATCATGGCTTTTGCCCAACCCATGATTCCGGGATATGGAGTGAGTAGTGGTTTTGAAATTTATGTACAAGATCAAAAAGGCGGTTCTGTAGAAGATTTGCTGAAATACACGAGGCAAATGATTGAGAAACTGAATGCACGACCGGAGATCGGACGTGCAACGACCTCGTTTGATACCAAATTCCCTCAGTATATGGTCGAGGTCGATGCTGCTCGCTGTAAGCGCAACGGAGTATCGCCGTCAGATGTGTTAAGTACCTTATCGGGATATATCGGTGGTAATTATGCCTCGAATATGAACCGTTTTTCAAAACTTTATCGTGTAATGGTGCAGGCATCTCCTGAGTTTCGGTTAGATACAGAAGCGTTGAATAATATGTTCGTTCGTAATTCAGATGGAGAGATGTCCCCTATTAGCCAGTATTTGACGTTAACTCGGGTATATGGCTCTGAGACTTTAACCCGTTTTAATCTTTTTTCCGCTATATCCGTCAATGGAGCGCCTGCTACCGGTTATAGTTCCGGACAAGCTATTCAGGCGGTACGTGAAGTTGCCGAAGAGACATTACCTGCCGGTTATGGTTTCGAGTTTGGCGGAATGTCACGAGAAGAATCTTCAACAGGAAATACGACTGTATTGGTGTTTGTCATTTGTGTAGTATTTATTTATTTGATTCTGTGTGCTCTTTACGAAAGTTTGTTTATTCCTTTGGCGGTTATTCTATCAGTACCGTTCGGATTGACAGGAAGTTTCCTTTTTGCCAAAATGTTCGGTTTGGAAAATAATATCTATTTGCAGACAGGTTTGATCATGCTGATCGGTTTGTTGGCAAAAACAGCTATTTTGTTGACAGAATATGCTTCGGAACGACGTCATCAAGGGATGAGCATTACACAAGCTGCGGTGTCTGCAGCAGAAGTGCGTTTGCGACCTATTTTAATGACCTCATTGACGATGATCTTCGGTATGTTGCCGTTAATGTTTGCTTCGGGGGTAGGAGCAAACGGAAATATTTCTATCGGTGTCGGGACAGTCGGCGGTATGTTGATCGGTACTATAGCCTTGTTGTTTATCGTACCGGTTTTGTTTATCGTGTTCCAATATCTGCAAGAGAAAATTATGCCTCAGCGTAAAGTATCGAAATTGGAGGAGGAGAACTAATTGAAAAGAAGATTCGTATGAAAAAAATAATAATATGTATATCCTTGATCATAGGAACGAGCGGATGTTCGATATATCGGATGTATAAACAACCTGACATGAAAACTGTTACAGACAGTCTTTTTCGTCATACTCAGGAACAAACGGATACAGCTTCGATAGCTGCCCTTTCGTGGAGAGAAATTTTTACAGATTCGCAGTTACAGCAGCTGATCGACACCGGATTAAAGAATAATACCGATTTGAACATTGCCCGATTGAAAGTGAAGGAGGCAGAAGCTTTGCTTATGACTTCTCGACTTTCTTATTTACCTTCGATATCGTTATCACCGCAAGGTACATTGAATAAAGCGGAAAAGTCTAAACTCACTAAAAGCTATAATTTGGCTGTTTCTGCAGATTGGGAAATCGATATCTTCGGTCGTGTGACGAATGCCAAAAGAGAGGCAAAAGCCGTATTAGAACAGAGCGAGGCTTATCGTCAGGCTGTACAGACTCAGTTGGTCGCTACTATTGCTAATAGTTATTATACGTTGTTGATGCTTGATGAGCAGCTTGAAATCAGTAGACGTACTGCTGAAAATTGGAGCGAGAACTTGCGTGTGATGAAGGCGTTGAAAAAGGCCGGACAAACGACTGATATGGCTGTTGCTCAGACCGAGGCGAGTAAACTTTCTGTGGACGCCTCCTTGCTTTCGATAGAACGTCAGATTACAGAGACGGAGAATGCTCTTTGTGCGTTGTTAGGTTCGACTCCGGAAACAATATCCCGTTCGACTTTAAAACAACAAAAATTCCCGGATACACTTTCAGTAGGCATTCCTTTGCAATTATTGCACCGTCGTCCCGATGTGCGTCAAAGCGAGGCCGCTTTAGCTGCTGCGTTTTATGTTACTAATCAAGCACATTCGGCATTTTATCCTTCAATTACATTGAGTGGTTCTGCCGGATGGACAAATGCCGCAGGAGCTGTTATCTCTAATCCCGGGCAGTGGCTATTTTCAGCCATAGGCTCATTAGTACAACCTCTTTTTAACCGGGGGCAGAATATTGCCAATTTAAAGGTTGCCAAAGCTCAGCAAGAAGAAGCATTGCTTTCGTTCAAGCAAAGTTTACTTGATGCAGGTACAGAGGTAAATGATGCTTTGTTACAATGGCAAACGGCACGTAAACGTCATAATCTGAATAAGCAGCAGATTACCTCTTTAGAATCGGCAGTTCGTAGTTCAGAACTGTTGATGCGTTACAGTTCTCAAAATTATCTGGAAGTCCTTACCGCTCGTCAAACTTTGCTGCAGGCCGAGTTGGACGCAGTATCGGATTATTTTGAAGAGATACAAGGTGTAATTAATCTTTATCATGCTTTGGGAGGAGGTATCGATTGATAGGTTTATATAAGAATAAGTTGGAGTTGTAGTCAGATTTAGAACTTGTCTAAATTTTACTTGGGTCAGGTTTGAGAATTTCTTTCGAGGTTGTTTTTTCAGTTTTTACGAGGAGGATAGCGGGCTATCTGACGAGTGAAAACGGGAAAAAAGACCGGAAGAAAACACGAGAATGACCTGATAATATTTTTTGTTGGAAAATTTAGATAGGCTCTTAGATTCTGTTTCTCTGAAAAAGAGTTTCTGAAAAAAGTGCATGTGCGATTAAAAATCCGCATGCACTTTTTTGTGCTGTTAGGTCGATAAATCGCTTTTCGATAGATTATGCAAATATGAAATTTGTGAGTACTTTTTTATATTCCGATTAATTTAAATTTCAAGAAAATCACTTGTTTTATCTGTTTTTAATTTCCCATTATAAAGACTAATGTGCTTATTATCTAACTATTATATCTGAGATAAGATGTGCTTTTTAGGGTGTATGGGATTTTATGTTATGAAATGAGAAAAAAAGAGGACGTTATTTTTATTCACAAATAGCGAACAAAGGTTTCGTCTATAATGTTATCTAAAAAGAAAACATCTTAAATTATAAATAACAAAAATTGAATTATGAATACGGAAAGATTTTTTTTATCATGAATTATCGGTTGAGCGGAAATATGAGAACCGTGATGATAGTCTATTAAGATTGCTATTTAGCGTGAAGTGCGTCTTCGGTTATTTAAAAGTCAAAAAATAAAATCCAAGATATAATAATTTTATCGAGTTATCTATTAATATTTTTAATTATGAAAAAGTCTATTATCTTATCAGCATTTGTGATAAGCGCGTTTGCAGCAAATGCTCAGACTGACCAGACTGCTCTCCAAGGTACTAAAATAGGAGATAATTGGTCTATAGAACTCAAAGCGGGTATGGTAACCCCTTTGACTCACAGTTCTTTTTTTAAAGATGCTCGTCCGACTTTCGGACTTGGAGTAACTAAACAATTAACTCCGATTTTCGGAATGGAGTTTCAGGGTATGGGGTATATAAATACGACAGATAGTAAAAATGCTATCGATGCTTCTGACGTCAGTTTGTTGAACAAATTTAATTTGATGAATCTGTTCGGAGGCTATCCCGGTACTCCCCGTTTATTCGAAATTGAAGCGGTGGCTGGTATCGGTTGGATGCATTATTATGTAAACGGTTCTGATGACGATAATTCTTGGTCTACTCGTTTCGGGTTGAATCTGAATTTTAATTTCGGAGAAACGAAAGCTTGGACTTTAGGGATTAAACCCGCTATTGTATATGATATGGAGGGTGATTTTAATAGAGCAAAAAGCCGCTTTAATGCAAATAATGCATTTTTTGAATTGACAGCCGGGGCAACTTATCATTTTAAAGGTAGTAATGGAAAGCACCATTTTACGAAGGTCAGAGCTTATAATCAGACCGAAATCGATCAATTGAACGCTTCTATTAATAATCTTCGTACACAAGTAAACGAGAAAAACAGTGTCGTAAACAATGCAAATCAAAAGATCGGTATGTTACAGCAAGAGTTGGCCGATTGTCGCAATCGTCCTGTAAAAGTAGAAACTGTGGTAGAAACCAGCCGTATTCCGGAATCTATCATTACCTTCCGACAGGGCAGATCGACAGTTGACGCTTCGCAATTACCTAATGTAGAACGAGTCGCCGTTTATATGAAAAAGCATGCCGAGGCAAATGTGATTATCAAAGGTTATGCATCTCCTGAAGGAAATCTCGAATTCAATAAGAAGCTGGCTCAGGCTCGGGCTGAAGCAGTAAAGAACATTCTTGTGAAAAAATATAAGATCAATGCAAGTCGCATTACGGCAGAAGGGCAAGGAATCGGAGATATGTTTACAGATCCGGATTGGAATCGGGTAAGTATCTGTTCTATCGTAGAGCCTTGATCGGTTTCATTGAAAATGAAATCATCGGTTACTTTTTTGAAATTACTCCTCGTATTTAAGGATACGGGGAGTTTTTTCTTTAAATGTATTTTGAAAGGAGGCTTGTCAATCTTATATTGATGAAAATATCAGGATGAATTATCTTTGTATTCTTAAAAAGGAAAGATGCGGATGATTTTATTTAAAGATGTGACATTCATCTATGACGGGAAACCTCTGATGACTCATTTTTCGGATGAGGTATCTTCAGGCGAAAAGGTTGTCGTTTATGGTGCTTCGGGAACGGGAAAAAGTACTTTATTGAGTAGTATTGCAGGGTTGGTGCAGCCCGATGAAGGTGAAATATGGGTTGGCGGACAATTGCTTACCGGTGCTACTGTATCGGATATTCGTCGTCTTATAGCTTGGGTACCTCAGGAGTTTACTTTACCCTATGACACTGTAAAGGAATGTGTGTTTGCGCCTTTCAAACTCCGGCAAAATAGGAATAAAATACCGGCAGAGCAAACCGTTTTAAATATATTCGGGCATTTGGGACTGGAGCAGGAGATATATACAAAACATCTTGTCGAGATTTCCGGAGGGCAACGTCAGCGAGTTATGATCGCTATTGCGGTCTTATTGGATAAACCGCTTTTGTTATTGGATGAGCCTACGTCGGCTTTAGATTCTGATTCTATTGAAAAGCTGATCGTATTCTTGAAATCTTATAAGAGTATGACAATGGTTGCCGTATCGCATGACGAGCGGTTTATCCGGGCGTTTGATCGCAGTATAAAAATAGGAGAAGAAAGATGAACGGAATTGTCGATATCGGTTGGGGCAGCATGTGCCTCGGTTTTTTATTATTGTTGATACCTGTGACGGCATTGGCCTATTATCGTACGGGATTGGTGAAGGATACGCTCATTGCGGCAAGTCGGATGACTTTACAATTGTTTTTGATCGGTTTTTATTTAGAATATTTGTTTACATGGAATTCGGCATGGATCAATTTGTTGTGGGTGATTGTTATGATTTGTGTAGCTTCGTGGACGGTATTGGGGCGGACTAAATTACCGGTAAAGCAGCTCTTTATCCCGGTAATAGTTGCGTTCTTTTGTTCTATCTGTATTATAGATGTCTATTTCTTAGGAATAATTATAAAGTTAGATCATCTGTTCGAAGCACGTTATTTTGTTCCTGTCAGCGGTATGATACTCGGCAATATGCTTTCGGCCAATGTTATAGCTCTTAATGTCTTTTATGGAAGTCTTGACCGAGAACGCCAGCTTTATTTTTATTTATTGGCAAACGGGGCGACACGAGGTGAAGCGACAGCGCCGTTTATGCGTGAAGCGTTAATAAAATCATTTAATCCGACTATTGCATCGATGGCTGTCATGGGGTTGGTTGCTTTACCGGGGACTATGACCGGTCAGATACTGGGCGGAAGTAGTCCCAATGTCGCGATCAAATACCAGATTATGCTTATGATTACGATCTTTTCTTCGTCATTAATATCTGTCTTATTGACACTTTGGGCAGCTAAACGCCGTTCGTTCGATAGCTGGGGGATTAAAAGATTCTGAGGATACCATTGTGTCTGTATTTGGAAGAATGAAGTAATTCTATTTATTTTTGTCGTAGCAAAGATTGAATTTTTTGCATCGGAAAATATTTGTCGATTTGAAAATTTTTGAATTTGAAATTGTAATTTTATGTTGTCTTATTGTCTTGATTTATAGGTGTGTTATTGAAATTTTTAAGTAAAAATATAAGTAGAAATGTTTCAATTATTTTAAAATAGTATCTGAAATAATTTTTTAATTCAGATTTTATAGCTACTTTTATTAACGAAAAGACATGAAAGCATAGGCTTCAGAGTGTTGTTCTGGAGTGAAGGTATAGAAACCTCCATTCCCAAAAGCACTCATGGAGATGATGTGCTTTCATGTCTTTTCAGTTATACCAGAACGGGATGGAGGTTTCTTTTTATTTAATGTTGATCTTAAAGCAAATGGAAAACTTCGATCTTGACGGTGAGCTGGATAAATACCAGCCTATAATGTTTAAGTATGCTGTCTCATTGACGCATGACTATGATGATGCGTTAGATATTGTACAGGATGTAAATTATCAAATTCTTAAAAATAGAGACAAATTCGAATCACGGCAGTACTCTTTGAAAATATCTTTTGTTTTTATAAGGAACCGCTTTATTTCTTTAATGAGAAAGAGCAAAATTTTATATATAGAACAAGAGATGGAGTATAATGTTCAGGTTGAAAATAATATGATCCTTTATGATTATGACTATATCTTGAATTTAATAAATAAAATGGATATTCCGACTCGTGTTTTGATTGGACTTTTGATACAGGGTAAAAGTTATAAAGAGATAGGAAATATTCTCAACATGAAAGAAGGTACAGTAAAAAGTAGAATTCACAATATTAGAAAAAAGATTAAGAATCAGCTTCCTGAATATTTTCAATAGTACAGAAAAAGGTTTAATATAAAAATTTGGATATGTGTAATATAGATAGGATAACGAACTCGATTCGACGTGAGTAAAAATTATATATAAGCTTGTTTTTGCTGTATTTATTCCTTATATAGAAGTTGTATAAATTTTTCTTTAAAGAAAATATTTATACAACTATTGATGATAATAGTTTATAAAAACAAAGTGGAGCTGGAGGGATTCGAACCCTCGTCCAAACGAGGAACTAATGAGCTTTCTACATGCTTATCTTCGCTTTGATTGTCGGGTATGAACAAGACCGAAGCCACCAATTCATACCTTAGCCTTTAAAATTTCATGGGCGGCACAAGGCCGGCTACCCACTATTTCCGATATTATTGCACCACCGTTTCGGAACGCTTCGGAACAACAGCAACCGGGTGATGTCTTGTCTCCACAACTGTTGCGGAGATTAAGCTAATCTACTATACTTCGATTAAGCAGCAAGAGCGTAGTTATTTTCGCCAGTTAAATTTTTGATGTCTGAGATTATAGAGCAAGCCATCCACGCTCTGCATGCTTACACACCATTTCTACCCGCTGTCAAAACCGGTCAGCCCCGTAGATTTGTGTACCGTAAAATATTATTGGTTTTTACGGACTACAAAGATATGCTTTTTGATAATAGTAGCGAACAGAGTTTTAATTTTTAACTTTTCAGCAACATAATCATTTTTATTGCCAAATCAAAAAATACGATCTTTCCGTTTGCATTTTGTGATATGTCCGATTCTGCCTTACTCAGTTCATTCATCAATGAAATAATATTACGTTCGTGTATGAACGGTGCGAAACGTGTGGAAAACTGTTCTTCCCTACTATTTAAATAGCTGATTTCGGGAATATGAAGATTATAAATATAATTTTCTCGTAACATACGTTGAGTATAAGCCAGAAAACGTTTTTCTTTTTCTCTTCCCATATCGGCGGCCTCTTCACTCCAGACCTTTAAATCTTTTATTTTTCTGCCGTAGGCCAGACGCATGAGGCGTACGAAAAGATCGAAGAAATATTGGTTTTCTTCTGAGAGCTGTATCGTTTCCAGAGCTTTAATAAAATTTCCGTTTGCAATGTGTGCCACAGCATCGGCATCTTGTTGTCCTAAGGAGTATCGCCTTTGCAAGGCTTCCGATATTTTTTCGGGTGAAACGACCCGCATATTAATGCGTTGTGAACGGGAGAGTATAGTACCCAATATTTTATCGGGTTGATTGCTGACCAACAAAAAAACGGTCTTTTCGTAAGGTTCTTCCAGTATTTTCAGCAATTTGTTGGCACACACGGGATTCATTAATTCGGGTAACCAGATAATCATGATTTTATAATCCGATTCATAAGTTTTGAGACTTATTTTCCGAATAATTTCACGGCTTTCGTCAGTATAGATGCTTACTTGGGAATTTTCTGCATCGATATAAGAAAGCCACTGTTCCAATGAAAGATACTGATTCTCGGAGAGACATTTGCGCCATTCATCTATATAGTCGTCGCACAAACGTTTTTTCTTTTTTTCATTCTTATAAATCGGAAATACAAAGTGAACGTCGGGATGCATGACCGAACTGAATTGTTTGCATGACGGACACACACCACAAGCATCATCTTCACCCCTGTTCGTGCATTGTATATATCGGGCATAAGCAAGAGCCAAAGGTAATTTTCCGATTCCCTCAGGCCCGCAAAACAGTTGGGCATGAGCTATTTGTCCGGATTTTACAGAATGTATCAATCTTTTCTTTACCTCATCTTGTCCGATAATATCTTTGAAAAACACGATAATTACCTCCTTCTTATTGTTTTAATATACTTGCCGTGCTACACGTTTTACACTTTCGGTAGCCATCATCGAGTAAAAGTGGATGCTTGGTACACCTTTTTCTTTTAGTTCCTTAGCTTGTAATATACACCATTCTACGCCAACCTCTTTAGCCTCTTCATCGGTTTTGCATTTTCTTAATTCAGAGGCCAGTGCCTCAGGAAGATCGACGTGGAAAACCTTGGGTAGAACCGTAAGTTGATTGCGGAAGTTTATGGGTTTGATGCCCGGAATAATGGGTACATCGATACCTTCGCTCTTGCAACGGTCGACAAAAGAAAAGTATTTTTCATTATCAAAAAACATTTGCGTTACGATATATTCTGCTCCTGCTTTTACTTTTTCTTTAAGCCAGAAGAGGTCTGAATCGGGATTGGGAGCTTCATCATGCTTTTCCGGGTATCCTGCTACACCATAAGAAAACGGAGTATTTATGAGGGACATTTTGCTTCCGTCCAGAAAGTATCCTTCATTAAACCGGTTTACTTGGGCCTGCAGATCGATAGCGTGCGCATGCCCTTCGGGAGTCGGAATAAATCTGTTTTCATGTTTTGCTTTATCTCCTCGCAAAATCAGCAAGTCGCATATTCCCAGAAAACTCAGGTCTATCAAGGCGTATTCCGTTTCACTTTGAGTAAATCCGCTGCATATTATATGGGGAACAGCGGGAATTTGATATTTATTCTGAATAGCGGCAGCCACTGCAACAGTTCCGGGTCGGGTGCGGACAGTCACACGTTTATATAATCCCCCTTCCATATCTTTATATAAAAATTCGCTTCGATGGGTCGTGATATTGATATATTTGGGATCGAATTCCCGTAATGTATCTATCGTATTGAAAACTTTTTCGATACTGTTCCCCTTCAGAGGGGGAAGCACTTCAAAAGAAAATGCGGTCGTAGGACTGTTTTTTATTAAATCTATGACTTTCATTGACATGCTATTTGTTTTTCACAAAAGTAATATTTTTAGGTAATATGTCTATACAAAAGTATGAAATATAGATTTGAGAATAGATTAATTGTGAAATTGTGTTTCTGATATTTCGATTATTTACTATAATAATTAAATATGGTTAATTATATGTCGATTTTTTGTTTATTTGTTTGCGTAAATAGAAATATGCCGTACATTTGCAATGTGTTTTTCATGGTATTAGATTTAAGGTTAACGAAGATTGGTTGTCGGGATGACAACCATTTTTTTTATCTCTACTTTTCAGTTTGCTAAAATCAAAAAATTAGTTTTATACTCTGTTTGAATTTCCCGATAGCGAAAAATTATTCGGTTCTCTTTGCGTTTTCTTTCAGTCTGTTCCCTTTTGAACAAAAATATCCGGAAATTGTCTTTTGCTCCCGAGACAGGCAAATTGGCATGTTTGCTTAAATCGATTTTGTAGGATACCGTTTTTTTACTTTGTAAGAGTAAATTCTCAATTTGTTGAATAAACAAGATTATTTTAATGTAAGATAGGGGAGGATATGCTCTTAATTTGCATTTAATATTTTTTTAATTATTTGCTAATACGAATAACTTGAAAAAATTAATGCTTCTTTTATCTCTTTGTAAAACAAAAAGGCTTGTTGCAAAAATGTCGTATTATGCGTATTGACAATCAGTAAGAATTTAATGTTTAACTAAAAGTAAATCGAAATAACATGAGAAAGATGTTACTGACGGTATCGCTTGTTTTTATTGCTTTTATAAGTGCTTCGCAACTCAGAGCAAATAATGAAGCGAATACTTTAACAGAAGGAGTAAATAACCGCTCTTGCGAAAAAACTTATCGTTTTTTTACGGATGAAGATTTGAGGAATGTAGAAGCCTCTGCTAAAACCGAATGGGGTACTAAAATTGTCGGTATGTTGAAAGAAAGAGTCGATGAACGTGTCCGTTACGGTTTTGACATTCCCGATAAATCGACTGGACGTAGTCAGAACTATATTTGTCCTGTACATAAAAAGCTGTTTAAATTCGAGCTTGACAAGCCTCATGACCACTATTGTCCCGATTGCGGAAAATCTTATAAAAGTGACTTTTTCGATGCTTGCTGGCGCAATATCTATCAGCATAATATGCAATATTTTATTGTCGATTGCGGTTATTTATATTTAGCTACAAAAGACAAAAAATATTTTGATTACCTAAAGGAAATCTTCTTGGAATATGCCGATAAATATCCGCAATATCCGGTTTATACAAAAGAGCAAGTTGCTAAATCTTATTATTTGGGCAGAATGTTTGAACAATGGTTAGAAGATGCCATGTGGTTTTCCGATGTTTGTCCGATTTATGAAATCATAAGGGATGGTCTGACACAGCAAGAGAGAGAAAAAATTGAGAAAAATCTGTTTCAGGAAGCTGCCGATATGATTACGGCCCGTCGTGGACAGCACAATTGGCAGGCTTGGAATAATGCTATGCGAACATCGTTGGCTGTAACCTTAAAAAATGACGAGATGATGGATTATGCGGTTAACGGCAGTGTCGGCTATATCGAAGAGTTCAAAAAGATGGTTTATGATGACGGCTGGTATAAAGAAGCTTCGCCCGGGTATCACTATTTCCCGCTTAAGGCTCTTTTGCAGACGGCAAATGCAGCAAGGGCTTGCGGTATAGATCTTTATAATGAGAAACTGAAAAGTATGCTTACGGGTGTTGTTAAAGCAATGTATCCGAACATGACTTTTCCTGCTCATAATGACGGGGGATATATGTCCGATATTTCAAATCAGGATTTTTTATATGAGATGGGATATTCCCGCTTCAAAGATCCTTTTATCTTGCAAATCTTAGCAAAAGTCTATGCGACCAAAGATCGGAATTCGGCATTGGCTTTACTGACGAATGTCGATATTAAACCGGATAAGACGCCGTTGAAACAAGATAGTTATCTGTTTGATGATACGGGAATCGCAATTTTGCGTTCAGGAGATAATACGTTGGTCTTCCGTTATGGTTTTAGTGATGGAGGGCACAGTCATCCCGACCGACTTTCGGTTACGTTGCACAATGGAGAGAGAGAAATTCTTACAGATTGCGGTACTTATAGTTATGCACAACCTGCATATTTAGGATGGCAAAAGCGAGGATTGTCTCATAACCTCGTATTGGTGGACGGGCAAGATATGCAGATCAGGGGAGCTAAGACTGCCGGTCGTTTATTATCGTTCGATCCCGATAAAAACGGGGGAGTTGCTTCCGCTGTATTGGATAATAATGGTTATACCGGGGTAAAACTGACTCGTACGGTAGAACTTGATCGCAATAAATTTATAGATCGGTTTGAGGCGCAGTCTGAAGAAGAGCACACTTATGATTATGTTCTGGCTTTATCTGATAAGCCGGAACTCGGAGACGGCTTTATAGATGCTCGTTTCGAAGGTAAATCTCCGGCTTATGAATTTATAAAAAGCGTAAAGTCTAAAATTTATAAGAATGGCATCGTGACTTTTAAAGCCGGAACAACTAAATTTGAAATTAGGAATACCTATAAAACTCCTATTGAAGTTTTTTGGGCAGAAGCACCGGATATTATGTACGGTAGTTCCGAGAAAGATACGCATACAATAAAATCATATATGCTTGTGGTGCGGACCAAGGGAAAAAATCTTTCTATAAGTAGTGATATAATATTGGGTAAAAAACGTTAGTGAACAATAGCAGAAAAAGTATTTGTTAATAGAAGGCTTCTGCTGATTTTAAGAGCCTGAATTTTTCAACAAAAAAATGACCTGATAATATTTTTTTGTTGGGAAATTTACGGCAGGCTCTAAATATCACGTAGATATTGAGTTGGTAAAAGACTGTTCAGAAAATAACTGATAACTATTTTCTGAACAGTCTTTTTATATAACAGATTATCGATATTGAAGTAAATTGGTCTAATTGTTATATTAATTGACAGATTTTTTACTACAAAAAAAAGTATCTATTTCTAATTTTGATAAATCCTTTTATCAAGGATTAAGATTATGTCTATTATGCTGAAAATTAAATTGCAGATATCATGAAAAATTTGTTTATTCTATTTTTATTTTTGATCCCATTTGGAGTGTTTGCTCAAGAATCAGTAACGCAGAGTGAAGATGGTAAAGGCCTGATCGTTCAGCTGAAAAAACATATAGCCTTTTTTGATGCTGACAGTGTAAGAATATCTACGGAGATGTTTAATGATTCGTTGGCAACATTAAAATATTTTATGAGCTCAAGAAATGTAGAGGATACTACAGTTTTTCTGTTGACGAGAAAATTTTCTAAAAATTATCGGGAATGTATCGGTGAAAAACTGCCCGATTTGGAGATTAAGGATTTAGCCGGGAATAAACTGGCGGTCGGGAAAAATAAGAATATCTCGTTAATTGTTTTTTGGAATATCTATTGTCCTCCCTGTATTAAAGAGCTCAAAATATTGGATGCTCTCAGAGAAGAATATCCCGAGACCGACATTTTTGCCATTACAAGTAATAGTCGGGACACAGTCCGTTCTTTTATGCAAAAACATAATTTTAAATGGGAAAATATTCATCTTATCTCGGATTGCAGCTATGAGGAAAAATACCCGCTCTTTAAAGAAATACAAATAGCTCCGTTCAGTGTAATTGTAGATCGTAATCTGGTAGTAAAAGATGTGTTTGTCGCAGAAGGCATGCGCAGGATGTTGACCGTTTTGGATTCATTGGATAAAGAATCTGAATAATAATCTATGAGAGTCAATTAAAATATGATATATCATGAAAAAGCTGACAGTTTTATTCTTTTTGTGTATTATACCTTTTATTGCAAATGCGACCATTTCTGAGATGAGTTTTGGAAAGTGGAGTATTAAATTTAATGATGAGACAAAACAAGGGGAATTCGTAAAAGAAGGTGTGACAGTGCTTAAAGATGTCAAAATAAAGTTTAAAAATGGGGATGTACTTTTGGATGCTTCTTCGTATAATTCTGTAAAAATAAAACAAGAGGATATTGTTGATGAAGTGGGTAAGGCCCGGAAATTTACTATTGAATATACCGGCAGTGAAAATTCGGATAACCCCATAGTCTATCAAAATTTTTATTTATATGACGGACAAGATTACTTTCTTACCGATGTAATATTGCAGTCTCCGGACAATTCGATTATATCGAGCAATTATATTGCGCCTATCAGTACCGAAGCCGATAATCTGTTTTTACCTGCCGACGTTAATAATCGATTTATAACAGTTCCTTTTGATAATGACGGGTTTATAACGTATGCTTCTTATCCTTTGAGCTGTAGTCAGACAGATCCGGAGTCTTTGGCTATCGGGCGTGTTGCCCGAGACTCTGTTTCGATGGAAGTCTCGGCAATATTTAATGGTGAAACACAGTTGGGGTTGGTTATCGGCTCTGTTGATCATGATACATGGAAATCTGCTGTCAGGATAACCGGAAGCCCGCTGGCACAAGGTAAGATCACCAATCTTGAATGTTTTAGCGGTGTTACGCATCATATAACGCGCGATATGATAGATGGTGTATTAAAACCTCATGGTGCTGTAAAGGGACAGCAGGTAAAATCTGCCCGTATGATTGTGCATTATTCCGGTGACTGGCGTACCGGATTGGAGACTTTTGGTGATGTATGTTGTGCTATCGCTCCGAAAAGAAGCTGGGATAAACCTGCACCTTACGGCTGGAGTAGTTGGGGCGGCATGGGTACTGAGATCAGTTATGATGGTGTTGTGTCGGTATCGGATTTTATAAAGGAGAATATTCAGAATAAAGGCGGATTTGGTGATGATGGTGTTATTTTTATCAATTTAGATGCATCTTGGGATAAACTCGATTGGGATGAATTGAAACAGTTTGTAAAGCACTGTGAAGCAAACGGGCAGATGGCCGGAGCTTATTGGTCTCCGTTCTGCGATTATGCGGGAGTAGAAGATCGTGCCGTAGAAGGAAATAACGGTTATGTGTATGGACAAGCATTATTGAAAGTTTTCGGTAAGATTAAGTGGGAAGCCGGTGCAGCGTGTATGGATCCGACAGCCCCGGCTACGCTTTCCCGCATCAACTTTTTTATAGATAAATTTAAGGATGCCGGAATCAAATGTTTGAAATTGGATTTTTTGAGTAACGGATCTATCGAGGCAGATAGTTATCGTAATCCGAAAGTTACTACGGGCATTCAGGCTTATAACTATGGTATGAAGCATTTGAGGGAACGTGCCGGAGACGATATTTTTATCATCGAATCGATATCTCCGCTTTTTCCTGCCAATTATGCCCATGCCCGTCGTATCAGTTGCGATGCTTGGGGGGAAATGTGGCATACGAGTTATATGATGAACAGTTTCTCTTTCGGCTGGTGGCTTAGTCGTGTTTATTGCTTTAATGACCCGGATCATTTGGTAATGGGAGATCGTAGTGAAGCGGAAAATATATCGAGAATGACAACCGGAGCAGTAACCGGATATTGCATTCTTGGAGATAATTTGTCAACAAAAGGAATTGCCGTCGGTTCAAAAATCAGTCAGGAAAAAGCCATAAAATTTTCTACTGTTGAGAAAGTAAATGATGTCATACGTTTGGGAAAATCTTTCCGTCCGGCTTATGGACATAAATTGTCGGGGCGTAATAATTCAGTCGATTTATTTTATCTCGAGACCGAAGATTCCTATTATATTGCTCATTTTAATTACGAATCGGGAGATAAAACCGGAACTATCAATTTTTCGTATATGAATATCGATCCCGAAAATATAGATGTTTCTAGAAGTTATGAGTGTTGGACGGGTGAGGGTGTTACTCTTAATGAAAAGGGACTTGAGTACTCTTCTCCGAATAATATGGCGAAGATATATAGGCTTTTTAAAAAATAGTGTAATACAAGAATAGTAATGAGATCCTTGTTTTTATTATGCTTAAATATAGGTTTATGAAAAATACTTTGGTTATATATTGCATTTCTTTATTATGTACGCTGTTATTGATACCGGTGCGTAAAGCTACGTCATTAGATACTCTTCTTTTATCGTCTCAATTATCATTGTTAATAGGGGATATTGCTTATTTCTGTATAACAGTCTGGATGTTGGGTAAGTTTATAGGAAAATTGTCGGTTATTCATATTGTTTTAACGCTATTAGCCGGAGTTTTGTTAATAAGGCTTCCGTTCCATTTATGGAGGTGGAATGATTCATTAGTAACTTTACCCGATTTATTAGGGCACTGTTTCGCTATTTTATTAGGTTATATTTTCTTCAAATTTTCCAAAAATAAAAGAGTTAAATATGTAATTGTTATGTTTTCATTATTTATGTATATAGTGGCTTGTTGGAAATATTCATACTGGTTCAATTTTTGGGGAATAAATATACATTGAAAAATTTTGATGCTAGGTTTTTATAAGAGTGTTTATAAAAATGAAAGATTTTGTGATTTTAATTTTTGATTGCAATGAATTTGCTATTATTTGATTAAATATTGCTATGTTTTGATGTGTAAAATATATTCTTTTGTACAACATAAATAAAACGTGTTTTTGAATTTATAATCGGTTATTATTGAACGAGAGTTTGAAAATAAAAAAACATGAAAAAACGATTATTGAGTTTCTTGTGCATGGCTTTGATGCCTGTTGGGTATATTCATGTAAGTGCAAATATTTTGCAAGATTCGCTGTATATTCCTGATACGTGGCAAAAGCAATTAGAATATGCTAAAAATAATTATGACAAAGATGCTAAAGGAGATGTTGCTCAGCTTCGTTTATTAAGTTATACATATAAAGGAATGATAAAATCAGAAGTTGAAAGGAAAAGAATTTTGGATTCTTTGCTTTCGGCAGATGCTCCCATTGTTTTGAACTTACCTCAAATAATCGAAGCAGATACGATAATCACAAATAAGTCTCGTGAGATTCGACAAAAGTCGTTTCCGCAATTTGAAATAATTACAATTCGTAAGATGCAGGAATTGAATAAGGCTATAGGACGAGAAGATTTGATGGCACAGATGAGAAAGCAATTGTTGAATTTGGTCCAGATCGGCTTTGAATATTTAGAATTGGAATGGAGTTATAAAGGGAAAAAGTATCATTCATTGTGTGTCGTATCTAATGAATGGGGTGGCATTATATATGAACCTATCGGAGGATTTGTTTTGACTGGTTCGACAAATATTATTATGAGCGAAAGGTCTTTTAAATGAAAATATAGTTTGTTGTAAGTCATTTGAAAAATGATGTGTGTATATTTTTATATAGAATAGTAATCTTTACGTCAAGAATAGTTTTTCATGGTATTTTAGATTTAAGATTAAGGAAGAACGGTTGTCGGGATGGCAACCGTTCTTTTTTGTTGAGGATAGGCGGCTGTGTATACTGAAAAATTATAGAAGAATAATCTATCTTTTATTTTATTCTATATCTTTGTTTTGATTAGAAAAATAAGATGTGCATTGGTCGCAATAATTATGTAGAGGATATAATAAAGAGTAGTCGGCCAAGCTTGGACGGCTTTTCTCGATTATATACCATTATCCGATACGTTGACAAATGATTTACATCCGTTTTTTTTAGATATTCAGGAAAATTATTAGACAGGCTCTTAAGAAAAGTAAGGAGGTAGAAGATGTTTAGGCTGTTCAAAGAAATAAGAGTAAAGATTTTGATTGGGTATTTGTTGCTGATAGTAATAGCCTTTTTTTCTGTGTTCTTTTTATTCGATAAATTTTCCCGCCTTTCTCTTCCCGATGAGGAAGAAGGAGCTATGCGAAGTAAGCGTTCTCTAATTAGTGAGACATTGGCATTATTATATGAGTCGGAGGGTGACTTGCAAGCATTGAGTAGCGGACATGTCCGCAATAGCAGGCATTATCGTCAAACTTTTGATAAAATGTACCGAAATTTAGACTCTTTGAAACAGTTGGTTACCGATACGTTACAAAAGCAGCGGATGGATAGTATTATCGTGCTTTTAACCGAGAAAGAATCTAATTCGTTGGCATGGTTGAGATTACGCCGGAATGCAGATGTCGGTAATTTGTATGAACAAAACATTCAGAGAGAAATAACCCGTAGGGATTCGGTAGTTAAGTCGGTACAAATCAGGAAAAAAATTGTAGTAAAACAAGATACCCTCACGGTCAGAAATCCGAGAAAAAGTTTCTTTAAGCGTTTGGCAGATGCTTTTTCTACACGGAAAGAAGATGAAAATACGGTGTATAGTCAATCTCAGCAATTGATTACCGATACGGTTGTTCAACCTTATAATGCAGCAGATACGATTGCCAATATATTTTCCGATATACAGTATGCCGTTTTCGATCAGCAAAAAGAATTGCAGAATCGGGTTACTCGCAGGAGTGAGGCTCTACGTTATAATAACCAAATTTTGTTGGTCAAAATCAATAATTTGGTAAGAGCTTTCGAACAAGAAGAGTTAGACAGATCTTTGGCACGTTATCAGGACAGAGACCAGGTGATGAGGCATTCTGTACAGGTGGTGGGAGGTATTGCCGTGTTCTCTTTGATTTTGATAGTTCTTTTCATCATTTTTATTTGGAAAGATATTTCCCGGAGTAACCGTTATCGGAGAGAACTTGAAGAATCGAATCGTCGGGCAGAAGAATTATTGAAAAGCAGAGAACAGTTGATGTTGACTATTACACATGACATTAAAGCTCCATTAAGTTCGATTATCGGTTATATCGATCTTTTATCCGGACATATTCGTGAATCCCGGGCAAAATATTATTTGGAGAATATGAAGAGTTCATCAGATCATCTTCTTCAATTGGTAACCGATTTACTGGATTATCATAGACTGGATTCTGATAAAATGGAGATACATGATGTGCCGTTTGAGCCGTATCGTTTTTTTTGTGAGATAGGAGATAGTTTTATACCTGTAGCAGGTAAAAAGAATTTAGAACTGATAACCGAAATCGATAAAGATTTGCAGGGCGCTTATCTGGGAGATCCTTTCCGTATTCGGCAAGTTGTAAATAATTTATTGTCGAACGCTATAAAATTTACAGAAAAAGGCTCAGTTGCATTGCGAGTCAAGCTATTAGGTAGTCGGTTGAAAATTCAGGTAGAAGATACCGGTATGGGAATTGCGGAAGATGACCGTGAACGCATTTTTAAGGAGTTTACGAGACTTCCCGGAGCGCAGGGTGCTGAAGGTTTTGGTTTGGGATTATCTATAACAAAAAAACTGGTCTTGCTTCTTGGCGGAAAAATTTCGGTCGATAGTACACTCGAGCAAGGAACATGTTTTACGGTAATTATTCCGTTTAAGAAAACGGATATGGTAATACCGGAAGAAACTGCAGAAGAAAGTGCTGTGCTTGATATGGGAAAGAATGTTCGTTGTTTGTTGGTAGATGATGATCGTTTGCAGCTTGAGCTTACGGCGTCATTGATGAAACGTTATAATTTTTCTTGTGTTTGTTGTGAACATCCGAAAGAAGTGCTTGGCTTATTGTCAGACCAAAAGTTCGATTTTGTATTCACAGATATTCAGATGCCTGAATTATCCGGCTTTGAATTAGTTCGTTTAATTCGTGCTTCTGATTTGCCGGAAGTTCGATCCATTCCTGTTGTAGCATTGACTGCCCGGTCTAATATGTCTGATAATGAATTTCTATCAGCGGGTTTTACGTCACATTTAAACAAGCCTTTTACGGGAAAGGAGTTATATGATCTTGTAGTCCGATATTATCCGGATTATATTTCTGATTTATATACGGAAGAAACCGTTCATAATCCAGAGGAGGAACTTCGTTTTTCTGCGTTATTGGCATTTGCAGGAGATGATAAAGATGCGGCGAATGAGATATTGGCATCGTTTGTCTCTGAGACAAGACAAAATCTGGAACGTTTCAAGAGTGCTCGTCAAGATAAAGATATGAGTACGATATCTGCTGTGTCACATAAATTGATACCGCTATTTACATTGTTGGAACATCGAGAGTGTACCGATATATTGATTGAGTTGGAGAAAATTAAAGGAGAATTCAATTTCGAGATTGATCAAAAATGCCAACTTGTAGAAACTTATATTGTAAATACGATTTCAGAGGCAGAACGGTACATTACCCTACACAATTGAGGAAAAAATCTACATGTTATGTGTGGAATATTCCACATTTGGTAGGATGTATATTAATTGCGTTGTTTTGTAATCATTTGATAATCATTGTGTAATTGTTATATATCATTTTCTTGGCATATTTTTGGAATATTATGTTGGTGTGTTTATGAATAAAATACCAATATAATAAACTAAAAAATTGATGATTATGAAAAAGATGATTTTTAGTGTTGCTACAATTCTGTTTTTAGGTATTACAACAACAATTTGTGCTCAAGAACCGGTAAAAAAAGATACGACCAAGACCGAACCTGCAAAGAATTTTGCTTTGATGGACGAACCGGTGAAAAAAGATACGACCAAGACCGAACCTGCAAAGAATTTTGCTTTGATGGACGAACCGGTGAAAAAAGATACGGCCAAGACCGAACCTGCAAAGAATTTCGCTTTGATGGATGAACCGGTGAAAAAAGATACGACCAAGACCGAGCCTGCAAAGAATTTCGCTTTGATGGATGAACCGGTGAAAAAAGATACGACCAAGACCGAGCCTGCAAAGAATTTCGCTTTGATGGATGAACCGGTGAAAAAAGATACGACCAAGACCGAGCCTGCAAAGAATTTCGCTTTGATGGATGAACCGGTGAAAAAAGATACGACCAAGACCGAACCTGCAAAGAATTTTGCTTTGATGGACGAGCCGGTGAAAAAAGATACGGCCAAGACCGAACCTGCAAAGAATTTCGCTTTGATGGATGAACCGGTGAAAAAAGATACGACCAAGACCGAGCCTGCAAAGAATTTCGCTTTGATGGATGAACCGGTGAAAAAAGATACAACCAAGACCGAGCCTGCAAAGAAATTTGCTTTAATGGATGAACCTGTAAAGAAAGATTCTACTAAGACTGAAAATCCAGCTCCAGCACCTAAATCGGTTTCTATTGCATAAATTTCTGATTATAAGTTAGACAAAACATAGCTCTCCAGTAAGTAAAGTGCGTAATGTAATAATAGGTTAGCTTCAAAAACGATTGCATTACAAAATAATAAGTTTCGATAAAAGTATGTGCTTCTTCTGCTTTTGTCGAAACTTATTTGTGAATCTACACAGATTCTGATAGCATTGAAAAAAGCCATATCAAACTCTATTTTGAGAATTGATAATGGCTTTTTATAAATTAAATTTTCAATAATTCAATAATTACAACGGCATATTTCCATGCTTTTTAGGAGGATTAGAAACATTCTTGTTCTGAGCCATTTCCAGAGCGGCAATTAGCTTGGCCCTGGTCTGCTCAGGAAGAATCACCTCGTCGATATATCCGAGCTCCGCGGCCCTGAAAGGATTAGCGAACCTCTCCCTGTATTCCTCGGTCAGTTCCGCTCTCTTTTCATTATCCGCATTCCTGAACAAGATATTCACGGCGCCCTCAGCCCCCATGACAGCAATCTCAGCATTCGGGAAAGCCAGATTGATATCCGCCCCGGTCAGTTTGCTGGCCATAACGATATACGCCCCGCCATACGCCTTTCTGGTAATCAAAGTGACCTTTGGAACAGTCGCCTCGGCAAAAGCATATACCACCTTCGCCCCGTGCCTGATAATCCCGTTATGCTCCTGTACCGTCCCCGGCAAAAATCCCGGCACATCCTCAAACGTCACCAACGGAATATTAAAACAATCACAAAAGCGGATAAACCTAGCCGCCTTATCCGAAGCATCGATATCCAACACCCCCGCAAGGAAAGCAGGCTGGTTCGCCACGATCCCGACAGTCCGTCCCCCCAACCTTGCAAATCCGATCACAATATTCTTGGCAAAATCCGGCATGACCTCAAAAAAATATCCATCATCGACCACCGGCACAATGACCTCCTTCATATCATAAGGAATATTCGGATCATCCGGAATCACCTCTCTCAATCCCGTCACCTCACGACGAATATCATCCCTGCAAGGGACACACGGAGCATCCTCCATATTATTAGCCGGCAAGAAACTCAACAACTCCCGGATCTCCAATATCACCTCCTTCTCGGAATCCCCCAAGAAATGGGCCACACCGCTGACCGAAGCATGCGTCACCGCTCCCCCCAGCTCCTCCTTACCGACCAGTTCATGCGTCACCGCCTTAACCACATCCGGCCCGGTAACGAACATATGACTGTACCCCCTGACCATAAAAATAAAATCGGTCAAAGCCGGCGAATAACACGCCCCCCCGGCACAAGGTCCGAGAATAGCCGAAATCTGCGGAATCACCCCCGAAGCCATGGTATTGCGGAAAAAAATACCCGCATACCCGGACAAGCTCTCCACCCCCTCCTGAATACGCGCGCCGCCCGAATCATTCAAAGCGATCACCGGAGCACCGTTCTTCAAAGCCAGATCCTGCACCTTCATGATCTTCCGAGCATTCTCCGCACTCAACGTACCCCCGAACACCGTAAAATCATAAGCATACACAAACACGAGCCTGCCCTCGATCCTGCCATACCCCGACACGACCCCGTCCCCGGGAATCCTCGCCCCGTCCATTCCATAATCCTTACACCTGTGCACCACGAACTTGTCCAGCTCATTAAAAGAAGCCGGATCCAACAACAATTCGATCCTCTCCCTCGCCGTCAACTTACCGGCCGCATGCTGCTTACCGATTCGGTCAGCCCCTCCGGCCATCTCCGCCGCCCTGTTTCTCTCGTCAAACACGGCATATAAACTATCCTTATTCTCCATAAGCCTCCAAACCATTTAAATTAAGCCACACCAACACCTGATCAGTATTCACCAGATCCCCCTCCTTGACGAGAACCTCCCTGACCACACAATCCTCACTCACCTTAAAATTACTCTGCATCTTCATGGCCTCGACTACCAATACGGTATCCCCGGCCGCCAGCCTGTCCCCCTCGGCCGCCATCACCCTCACGACCTTTCCCGGCATGAGAGCGACAATCCTGTCAGCCTGTCTCTCCCCCTCCTTTCTTCGGGCAGACAACAACTTGGCCTTCGCATCCAGAATCTCCACCGGCAAAGAAGCAAACGCCGTATTGACGGTATAAGACTTTCCCCCCTCAGCCCTGATCAACTCGGCATTATAAGAAACCCCGTCCATCAAAATCGAACACACCCCATTCTCAGCCATCATCACATCCAGGTCCAAGACCTTGCCATCAATAGACATCCTCACACAATTCCCCACCTTACTGATCAACTCGACCTCCGCTATCCTGTTACCAACACGAATCTCCATATCCCAATAAAATTAAATTCTCAAAACCCCCTTATGAATACCGAACGCCCTCCATCTGCTGATCGGCCTGTTATCGGTTCTCCCCGTCACATTCTCCTCAAACCCCATCAAATAATCAATATAAGCAGCAATCATCGCCACCTCCACACAAACCTCGTCCCGGGCATCATACCCCTCACGAAGAAACACCGCATTCTTCTCGACGAATCCCGTATCATACCCCCCTGTCACAAAATCCGGCGTATCCATGATCCTCCTCAAATAAGCGATATTCGTCTTCACCCCGGTAATCTTATACTCGAACAAAACCCTTCTCATCCTCTCGATCGCATACTCCCTGCAAGTAGCCCACACGATCAACTTACCGATCATCGGATCATAAAACACAGGAATCTCATATCCCTCATACACATAACTGTCCACCCTTACCCCGATACCGTTCGGCTCAGTAATCTGTCTGACAATCCCGGGCGCAGGCAAGAAATCCGCCAGCGTATCCTCGGCACAAATTCGGCACTCAATCGCATGCCCCCTCTGGATAATATCCCCCTGCCTCAATCTCAAAGGCCTTCCATTAGCAATATGAATCTGCTCCTTTACCAGATCGATCCCCAGGACCTCCTCTGTAATCGGATGCTCGACCTGCAGGCGAGTATTCATCTCGAGAAAGAAATAATTCCCGTCCCCGTCCACAAGAAACTCTATCGTTCCAGCCCCGACATAATTCACGGCCTTAGCCGCTGCCACAGCCTTCTCACCCATGTCCCGTCTCAAAGCCTCGGAAATAAACGGCGAAGGCGTCTCCTCCACGATCTTCTGATTCCTCCTCTGCACCGAACACTCCCTCTCACAAAGATGAATCACATTCCCGTGCCTGTCCCCCAGAATCTGGAACTCGATATGATGCGGATGCACTACGAATTTTTCGATATATACGGTATCATCCCCAAAAGAAGCCAAAGCCTCGGACTTAGCCGCCAGAAACGCCTCCTCGACCTCTTCGGGCCTTCTTGCCAGCCTCATACCCTTTCCACCGCCACCGGCCGAAGCCTTCAACATCACCGGATATCCGATACGATTGCAGACGTCTATGGCCTCCTCAGAAGAATTCAGGTTCTCAGTAGTACCGGGTACAACCGGCACACCCGCCTCCCTCATTCTCCTACGCGCAGAAATCTTATCCCCCATAACCTCCATAGTCTCGGGCTCAGGACCGATGAAAACGATGCCAGCCCTCCTGCACCTTCTGGCAAAATCCGGATTCTCAGACAAGAAGCCATATCCGGGATGAATCGCATCCGCCCCGTGCTCGAGAGCCACCTGAATAATTCTGTCGATATTCAAATAACTCTCCCTGGCCTCAGCCGGGCCGATACAATACGCCTCATCGGCATACATCACATGCCTGGCCGCCCTGTCGGCCTCGGAGAATACGGCGATGGTCCGTATCTCCATCTCCTTGCACGACCGCATCACTCGGACAGCGATCTCGCCGCGATTGGCTACCAATATCTTCTTTATCATTGTTTTTTGTTAATTATGTTTATGTCTGAGTAAGGATTAAAATCTACGTTTTTTTAATTGACCGGAATTTCTAATTTCCCTGTTATATAGTATTGTAGTGTAATTCAACCTTAACTCAGGCTTTTTAATAATTGGGATAATTATTAAATTAATTAGTTATATCGATAAATCTTTAAAATTTTAAGAAGAAGTCGTTTTAAATCAATTCATTTCTTCTTTCCGAAACACTTTCTGTATCCGTTTATCCCTCCGGAAGAGTCATATTTCGGGGGCAAATATAGATAATAAATATGTTTTATAGCATATTTTCTGATAAAATTAGTTTTCCTGGTTATAAAAATACAGAGGAGTATTATTCGTTAATACTCCTCTGATAGAATGTTACGTGGTAAAAAGCTTTATCCAAAACTAAAGAATCCTAAAGGTTGTTTATTACTGATGTACCACTCACCGTTGTCTTCACTACAATAAATCTTTTTTTCCCGTGCCAGCCATCCGATTGCCGCAAAAAAAGCAGCATCATCAAGCCCCAATGTCCGTTTCATACGATCGACCGTAATGGTGTAAGTACCTTCGAGCAAGCACCATATCCGTCCGGCATTCTGTGCAATAATGAGCGCTTTCATAACATGTTGGGTTTTAGTGAAAACTGTATTTAAAGATATGTAAAATCTAAACCAATAACAAGTATCGGTTCGGAAATGTTTTAAATTTTCACTTTTTTTTGCTTTAAAACCTCGTTTTATTACGCAGTGTGAGTATGGTATTTAAGGCACAGCTTGTTCTATTGCTTCCGGCGTGTATATCCCGTCACTCTCTTCTTCTATTTTTGTGCCGGCAAACAGCCAGTAAAGCATAAGAATGATAGCGATAAACACACCGATAATTTTCCATACGTTTTTTTTATTCATAATATAATTGTTATTTAACGGGTAAAAATATATTTATCAAGAGTTGATAGTTGTTTATTGAATTTATAACCATCTTGATTGAATTGTTGTATGTCTTCGGGACGGTTAATCCGACTTTTTACTATATACCGGGCAATGTTTCCCCGGTATTGTTTTGAATATATTTGTATGCTTTTATAAGAGTCGTTTCTGTGTTCCTTGAATTTGATATGAATGATTTTCAAGTGATTTGGAACTTTTGAAATATCTATCGATTTAAATATTTCTTCTGATGCCAGATTTATCAGAATACCGTCATCTGCTACTATATCGTCGATTAATGCCTTTGTTATTATAGGTTGCCAAAATTGGTATAGATCCTTTGTCCCTAAATCGGGAACTTTTAATGAGAACATTAATCTGTATGCTTTGATTGCGTCGAGAGGGCGGAGGATTCCGTATAAAGTCGATATAATGCGTAGATGTTGTTGGGCATATAAAAAATCTTTTTCTTTAAATGTCGATGCGTCGAGTTTTTGATAAATAGTACCGCTATATGCTAATACAGCTTGTTTTTGTATTGTTGTAGGTAAATCGAATTGTTGGAAATAATGAAAATCGTTTTCTGCTATTTTTTGACTTAAGTTCATTTGTCCTTCCAATTCTTTTGCAGAAAGTTTTTTTACACCGGATATGATACGTTCGGCCTCTGACAAGAATTGTGGAGTTGTTGCTGGAGGATATGTTCCGGAAACCGGAGACATATTCATCGTTCGTGTAGGAGATAATAACGTTATCATTCGTTCGGTCGATTCTTAATAGGTTTTGTTGATATAACAATCGACCGGACGAATAGTTGCAGAATATTTAATTTTTGTTTATCGATGCCAAATGTCCCATGATGCAAAAGCTTGCAGCAGTAACATTTCGAGTCCATTTTTAGTAACAGCACCTTGTTTAGATGCTTTTTCCATAAACAAAGTTTGATCGGGATTGTAAATCAAATCATAGACAAGATGCTTATTTGTTAATTGTTCATAAGGAATAGGAGGACAGGTCGCTGTATGTGGATACATTCCCAGAGGGGTAGTATTGATGATGACCGTATATTCAGACATAATTTCGGGAGTGAGATCTTCGTATGTAAGAACATCTTTTTTTGCTGTACGGGAAACTAACTGGGGGGTAATCCCTAAAGATAATAATCCGTACCATACTGCTTTAGAAGCTCCTCCAGTCCCTAATATCAAACCTTTTTTATGTTCAGAGTTTAATAAAGGCCGTATAGAATCGGTAAAACCTATAATATCTGAGTTGAACCCTTTGAGTTTAAGTTTTCCTTTTTCACGTATAAATTTGATGACATTTACAGCTCCGATCATACGGGCGGTTTCATCCATTTCGTTCATATATGGAATAACGGCTTCTTTATAGGGAAGAGTTACGTTCAGTCCCATTAATTCCGGATTTTCGACAATTACTTTTTTGATAAGTTCTATTTTGTCTATTTCAAAATTAATGTATTCGGCAGGTATGTTTTCTGCAATGAATTTTTCATTGAAAAATGTTTTTGAGAAAGAGTGTATTAACGGATATCCTAATAATCCGTAGAGCTGTTTTTGAGAGTTGGTTGTATTCATATTGTTTTTATTATCCTTTTCCTTTATATTTCGATACCTTTAGTATTTGTTCCCCGTCGATCGGATATTCCAATAATTCGTGAAGAGAGCAGTTGCATCTTTCCATATATTCAGATACTATGCGCCAACCTATCCAACGACCTATTCTGCCCGGAGAATTGGGCGAAATCGGTGATGTAAATGGAGCAGGTCCGAGATATTTATTCTTTAATAATAAGTCTGTCGAGAAAAGATGCCTTTGACGTATTATTTTATCCCATATTGCATGTTCGTTTTTTTTGCACCACGAAATATTGTTGTCTGAATAACCAAGTATTTCTCCTATATCTTTTTGTGGAAATAGTTGTTGTAGCGTATATAATATGAAACCTTCATAGACCATCTCGTCAAGAAGAGTTTTATTTTCATTTTCTTGCGGGTACTGAGTATATAATAGCACTTGCATGACCTCGACGGGAATGCGGCTTCGTTCTTTTGTCGGAAGTTGATAAGGATTATATATGTTTTGGTAACCTGGATATGATGCTCCAAGATAATGGTCTAAAGAGATGGATATTATAGAATCGGTAGTAATAATCGATTGATTCAATCCGGACACGTGTGTTAACACTCTGGGAAGATAGGCCTGGGGAAATAGGAGGGAATATCGGGAAAAAGCATCCGATAATCCGGATTCTATATCATCGGTCGTTTTGAATTCAGACTCGGTATCTTTATACAACTTTTTTATTGCAGAGTTAGAAAAGAATTTGTTTAGACCGGTTTTGCTATATAAGGAATCTTGTGGATTGTTCTGTATCAAATTCAATATTCCATAACAATAAATGGGAAGAAAATCAGAATATTCTTTTATAAAACGGGCAGTGTCGCTCATGTTTCCCGATATGAATTTTTGCAGGTCTTGGTCGAATCGTTCCAGTGTGATGGATTTTGTTTCTGAAACAGAATCGTTTTCCCTGTTTTTACATCCCCATATACATCCGATAATACAAATAATAAGAAATTCTGATACTCTTTTTTTTATCATTTTGTTTCTCTCTTTTTCGAAAAGCAAAAATAGAATTTTTATTCAGATATAGAGGTCTTTTATATTGTAAATTGATACTTGAGATAAAAAATCATAAACCTTTAACCTCTTTTATATCCTTTTATTTTTATCTTTGTAACTGCAAGTTAAGTGATATATACAGATAGCTCGAATTTTTTTGACGGTTGTCTGTTTTATTCAGCAGATTACGATGATGAAATCTATATGTCGGTTTTGTTTATATATTTTTATTGTTCTTTTTCTATTCCCTTTTTCTGCATATACTCAGGCTTCGGGAAAGAAATTCGTTGTTGTGATTGATGCCGGACACGGAGGAAAAGATCCGGGAGCAATAGGACGAATAATCCGGGAAAAAAATATAAATTTGGGTATTGCTTTGAAATTAGGTGCACTTATTCGGGAAAATCATCCAGATGTAAAGGTTGTATATACTCGTGATCGTGATATTTTCGTAGAATTACAGCAACGAGCGAATATTGCAAATCGTGTTAAGGCCGATCTTTTTATTTCTATACACACCAATTCTGCCACAAATCGTTCCGCTTACGGGACAGAAACCTATACTTTAGGTTTGGCGAGAACAGAAGAAAATTTGAGGGTAGCTAAACGGGAAAATTCGGTAATTCTTCTGGAAGATGATTTCTCTAAACGTTATGAAGGCTTTGATCCGAACTCTACCGAATCTTATATTATGTTTGAGTTTTTGCAGGATAAACATCTTGAACAAAGCATTAATCTTGCTTCTTCTATACAAAGGCAGTTTAAGAATTCGGCGAAAAGAGTTGATCGGGGGGTGCGTCAAGCAGGATTTCTTGTATTGCGTAATACAGGTATGCCGAGTGTCCTTATAGAGGTAGGGTATATATCCAATAGGAATGAAGAGGCTTATCTTGCATCGGAAAAGGGACAGTTGCAGATGGCAAAATCTATTTATAATGCCTTTTGTGACTATAAATCGGATTGTGATCGAAAACAAGGTGCTGTCATAAGCAGAAATAGAGCAAAAGAAAAGACGGATTCGTCGCTTCGGAATGAGAATCGAACAATTGTCGCGACAAAAACAGATTCGGAAAAGAGTTCGGTATCTTCCGGTAGCGGAATTGTATATAAAATACAGATCATGGTTTCACCTAAAAAGTACGGAGAAAAGAATTCCTGCTTTAAAGGTCTTTCTCCTGTGTCATATTATCGGGAAAACGGATTATATAAATATACTTATGGGGAAACAACCGATCGGAAAAAATTGTTACAAGAATTACCAAGAGCTCGGAAATTATTTAAAGACGCTTTTATTGTTTCTTTTAAGGATGGTGTAAAAGTGAAATAAAAGACGAACGGAGATATTAAAATAAACTGCAGATCGAGAAGCAGAAACAATGAACTTGTTCGATGGATTATGTCGAGGTGCAGTGTTTAGAGATTAAAATATGAAAAAGCTTTTTACAAAAGAGGTCAAAATTGCGCTTGCCGTGTTGATAAGTGCTGTTATTTTGGTGGTAGGTATAGAGTATTTGAAAGGCATTAACTTGATGAAGCCTACCAATTATTATTACATAGAGTATAAAAATGTGACAGGATTAACCGTTTCCACCCCTGTTGTGATCGATGGTTTTAAAGTCGGTTTAGTGCGAGAGATTAATTATAATTATGATAAACCGGGAACTGTAACCGTTGAAGTGAGTTTGGATAATCAGTTGAAAGTCCCTTCGGGAAGCAAAGCCGTGTTAATGGTTGATTTCTTGGGTACGGCAACAATCGATTTGCGGTTGAATAAGTACGTAAGTACTTATCATTCGGCAGGTGATGTGTTGATCGGAGAGAATGCTCCCGATATGTTGGGCAGTATTCAAAATAATGTACTCCCGCAATTAACGGCCATGCTTCCTAAAATAGATACAATTCTTACAGGAATACAGACAATTGTGACCAATCCGGCTTTATCCGAATCAATAGATCACTTGAATCGTATTACTGCTGATCTGGAGGTTTCTTCTAAAAAACTTTCTCATATTATGGATAAGGATATGCCTCCTATTTTAGCAAATGTTACCGGTATAACAGAAAATGTAAATGAATTTTCATCCCAGTTGAACGAATTGGATTTGAAGAAAACAGTAGTTTCGGTCGATTCTACATTATTAGGTTTGCAGAGCATTACGAATAAGTTGAATAATAACGATAATACATTAGGATTGCTTCTTAATGACAAACAGTTATATGACGGTTTGTTGAATACGGTAGGAAGTGCAGATTCTTTGTTGATAGACTTAAGATTGAACCCTAAAAGGTATGTTCATTTTTCATTATTCGGAAGGAAAAAATAAATCTTATTATTTAGAATCAATATAAATAATTGGTTTTTGTAATAATTTTGAAATAAGAACTTGAAAGTATTTAGCAGCAAAGGAATTCTATTGGAATATTATTTTTCTTTGTCGTTTGTTTTGAGTTTGTATTTCTTATTAATATGTTGATTTACAGTTTGATAATATGTTGAAATTGCAGTCTTTAATAGGGGAGAAATAAGGTGTCGATAACTAGCTGCAAGACAGTATATTATATTCTT